>JAZSJN010000151.1:0-2230 GCA_045534315.1 Candidatus Scatosoma sp. | reverse complement strand
AAATAATTCCCCATAGGGGAAAAGGGGCAGAGATGAAAAATTTTTTGCATACGTGCGCTGTGATTTTGGCGAGTATCCCGTTAGGGCTATATCTTATATTTATCGCGGTGTGTTGTCTGTTCGCCAAAAATAAACAATACGAAAAGGACAATCGTTTTTACCGATTTTTGCTCGATTCCTTAACGGCGTTTTTGCTGTGGTATCTCGGCGTAAAAATCCACGTCGAAGGGCGTGAAAAAGTGCCACACGACGGGCGTTTCGTGCTTGTTGGCAATCATATTTCCAACTTCGATTCGATCGTAGCATGGCGGGTTTTGCACAAAGAACGTTTGGCGTTTATTTCCAAGGCGTCCAATTTCAAAATCCCCTTTTTTGGGCGTTTGGTGCGCAAGTGTTGTTTTTTGGAAATTGATCGTAAAAATCCCCGAAACGCGGCAAAAACGGTGGAAACTGCGGTGGAACTCCTTAAAAAGGACGAAGTGTCTATCGGGGTATATCCCGAAGGTACGCGCGCCAAAGACGGCGTGATGCTGCCCTTCCACAACGCTATGTTCAAAATCGCGCAGCGGGCGGACGTACCCTTAGTGGTGTGTTCAATTAACGGCACGAATGACATTCACAAACGGACGCCTTGGCGGATTTCGCACGTATATTTACGGTTTATCGAAACGATCGATAGGCAGCAGGTTAAAGCTATGCGCACGGCGGAAATTGGCGAGCGCGTGAAACAAGAAATTCAGCAAAGTATAGAAAACACGGAGGAAAAAGCGGCGTGAAATATTACGTATTGTACAATCCCAATTCAGACAATCAGCATGGGGAAGAAGAGGCGAAAAAGCTGGAAGAAATTTTAAGCGGTAACGAGTTCGTTTATCAAGACGTTACGAAAGTGGACGATTATAAGGCATTTTTTGCGGGCATGGATGTGGACACAGAGTTGATTCTTTGTGGCGGCGACGGGACGCTGAACCGTTTTGCAAACAATATTAGCGGGTTGGAAAATTTACCCAAAATTTCATTTTTTGCTTGTGGCAGCGGCAACGACTTTTTGCGGGACGTGGGGGATAACGGCGGCAAGCCCGTACCCATGAACGAGTATTTAAAAAATCTGCCTACTGTAACGGTAAAAGGCAATACCTACCGCTTTTTGAACGGCGTTGGCTATGGTATCGACGGATATTGTTGCGAAGTTGGGGATAAACTTCGTGAAGAACGTCCTGGGAAAAAGATCAATTATACGGGGATTGCGATTAAGGGACTTTTATTCCATTATAAACCCACGGGCGCGACGATTACGATTGACGGAAAAGAGTACCGCTTTGAAAAGGTATGGCTTGCGCCCGCTATGTTCGGTAGATGCTACGGCGGCGGTATGTATCCTACCCCTGGTCAAACGCGTGAAGACGATCATTTGTCCGTGCTTGTATTCCACGGCTCGGGCAAGCTGAAAACGTTGATGATTTTTCCGTCCATTTTCAAGGGCGAACATGTGAAAAAGGAAAAGCACGTCACCGTACTTTCAGGGAAAGAAATCACCGTGAAATACGACGAACCCAGACCTGTGCAGGTGGATGGCGAAACGATTTTGGACGTATCCGAATACACCGCAAGAAGATAAAAAATGGCGTTGGTCGGGGGACGTATCTCAGTGAAAGGGAAAAAATAGATGAAAACGAAAGCGATTTTATTTGATTTAGACGGTACGCTGTTGCCGATGGATCAAGATCGATTTGTTAAAGCGTATTTCGGGGGGATTGCAAAGCGGCTTGCCCCCCACGGTTACGATCCGAACAAGCTGATCGACGGCATTTGGAAAGGCACGGGCGCGATGATCAAAAATGACGGTAAAAAGCACAATGAAGAAGTATTTTGGGACTGTTTTGCTGCCATGTTTGGCGAAAAAGCGCGCGCGGACGAGCCGTATTTTGAACAATTTTACGTGGAAGATTTTGACAGGGTGCAGCCGTCTTGCGGCTTTGATCCCAAGGCAGCACCCACGATCGCGACGTTGAAAGAAAAAGGGTTTCGTTTGGCGCTTGCCACCAACCCGATCTTTCCGTCGATTGCCACCGAAAAACGTATGCAATGGGCGGGCTTAAATAAGGACGATTTCGAACTGTTCACCACCTACGAAAATTCGCGCTATTGCAAACCGAATTTGGAATATTATAAGGACATTTTAGCGCAGCTTGACGTGTCGGCGGAAGAGTGAAGTCGGAGGCCAAGCGGT
>JAZSJN010000185.1:0-2012 GCA_045534315.1 Candidatus Scatosoma sp. | reverse complement strand
AGACCGCTTGGCCTCCGACTTCGCTTCATGGCTTCGTCAAAGTCTATCAAATGTCCGTCAAATTCAGGTCCGTCCACGCAGGCGAATTTCATTTCTCCCCCTACCGTCAGACGGCAACAACCGCACATGCCCGTACCGTCTATCATAATCGGGTTCATGCTAGCGATCGTTTTTACACCATATTCTTTCGTCGTTTGACATACGAATTTCATCATGATCAAAGGTCCGATCGTGATCACTTCGTCAAAGCGTTCACCCTTTTCCAAGATCGCTTTCAACGGCACGCAGACGTTACCCTTTTCCCCATACGAACCGTCGTCCGTCATCATATAAAAGCGGGAAGAATACGCCTTAAATTCGTCTTCCAAAATAACCAGATCTTTATTTCTAAACCCGACGATCGCGGTTACGTCCGCCCCCGCTTCGTGCAGAGCGCGCGCTACGGGCAACGCAATCGCGCAGCCTACGCCGCCACCAACGACGCATACCTTTTTCAGACCTTCCACCTGTGTAGGCCTGCCCAATGGTCCGACGAAATCGGCGATATATTCCCCTTCTTTTTTGTGGTTCAGCCGCTCCGTCGTGCCCCCAACGATTTGGAAAATGATCGTAATCGTCCCTTTGATGCGATCATATCCTGCCACGGTGAGCGGAATACGCTCCCCGTCTTCATCCACGCGCAAAATAACAAACTGCCCCGCGCGCGCTTTTTTCGCCACAAACGGCGCGTCAATTTCCATTTGCGTTACCGTTGGATTTAGAGATTTTTTGCTAACGATACGATACATATTCTCTCTCCTTTTTGCCAAGACTTTTTTCTTTCGTTCTCCATACGCGCCCCGCGTACGTTCTCTCTTTTTTGTTATCTTTCTCGTTATTGGCATTTATTATACCGCAGGCGGAAAAATTTGTCAACGACTGCAGTATGGGTTTTACAGCTTTTTAAAATAATTTTTTCACAAAGTTTTCATTTACGGACCGCTTTTATTTGCTTTTCGCGCGCACAAGTAGTATAATGTTTGTCGGTTAAACATAATTCTTTATTTACGGGGTTTTTTTATGGATAAATTATTGGTGTTATCTATTGCTCTGATCACGGGACTTTTACTCTCGCGTTTGGCAAAGCTCTTAAAATTGCCTGCCGTTACCGCCTATTTGGTCGCGGGGATTATCATCGGTCCGTTCTCCCTCGGCAAACTCGGTTTGCTAATTGCAGAAAAAACGGCGGGGTGGCACACTCCCATCGTCGGCATTGGCTTTATCAATCATGAATTTATAGAAAAATTTTCAATTATCAGCGAAGTTGCGCTCGGCTTTATCGCCTTTTCGATCGGTAACGAGTTTCGTTTGTCGCAACTGAAAAAAGTAGGCCAACAGGCGACGATCGTCGGCATTTTTCAGGCAGTTATCACCACGCTTGTCGTAGATGCGGTACTCATAATTTTGTCCTTTGCTCTGCCCGATCATATCTTCCCGTTAGAGGCAGCCATCGTCTTAGGTGCAATTGCGTCGGCAACCGCCCCCGCGGCGACGCTTATGGTCGTAAAACAGTATAAGGCAAAAGGTCCTTTGACAGATATTTTGCTCCCCGTCGTTGCTTTGGACGACGCCGTAGGTTTGGTACTCTTCGCTGTATCCTTTGGCGTAGCGAAAGCCCTGAAAGCGGGCGCAATCAGCGCGGTAGCAATCGTCGTAGAACCCTTGTTGGAAATCGTTTGTTCGCTCGGTTTAGGCGCGCTCATGGGGTATCTGTTTAGCGTATGCGAACGTTTCTTCCACTCCCGTTCTAAGCGTCTTGCAGTATCCGTAGCGTTCGTCCTTTTGACCATTGCCTTTTCTATGTTAAAATTTGAAATCGGCGGCGTACATATCGGATTTTCCAACTTGCTCGTCTGCATGATGCTTGGCACGATCTTTTGCAACGTGTGCGACTTTTCCGAAGAGCTTATGGACAGAGTGGATCGTTGGACGGCTCCGTTGTTTATTCTCTTCTTCGTCATCAGCGGCGCAGA
>JAZSJN010000100.1:0-2084 GCA_045534315.1 Candidatus Scatosoma sp. | reverse complement strand
ATAAACTCGCTATTCGTTGGTTTTTCGCTACCCAGATAGATACGCGAGCCAAAAATAGCGCTGATTGCGTCGATGCGCCCCCTATTCCATGCCACTTCGATTGCGTGGCGAATCGCTCGTTCAACTTTGCTAGGCGAAGTCGTAAACTTTTTTGCGATCGACGGGTATAATTCTTTCGTAACGCTGTTGATCATATACGGTTTTTCAATGGTCATTTTGATCCCTTCGCGCAAATATCCATATCCTTTAATGTGCGGCGGAATACCGATTGAGATAAAAATTTCGCTAATCTGTTCTTCCGTTGTTATCGGACGTTTCCGCGCGATAATATTGGAGCGTTCTTCCGTCGGTTTTTCCTTTAAAAGTTCCCGCAAACGTTCTAACGCAGTCGCCACGGAAAACGGCTTTACTATGTAATAAGACGCGCCCGTTGTCATGGCTTTTTCCGCAAACTCATCGTTGGCAATACCGATCATGACAATTTTTATATCTGACCAATTTTTTCTTACCGTGTCAATCACACCAAAGCCATCCGTACCCCTTAAAAATAAGTCCACAATTACCATATCAGGTTTTAATTGCATAATATGTTTGAGTCCTTCATCACCGTCTTCTCCCGCATATAAAACATGAAAATCTTTACTCTCGTCCAGAGCCTCTTTTAATTGCGACAAAATTGCGCTGTTTGATTCTAATAAAACTACCGAATGTATTTTCATTTTCGGTCCTCCTTAATATATGTTCTTTCCGTTGCAATCAGAATTATCCCTATTATACAACAAAATTTTTAATTTGTAAATAGAATATTGTGGAATATTCAAAAATAATTTAAAAATATTTTTCAATATTTTATCATTTTTTGTCGAAATGTTCAATAATCGGGCTAAAAATAGCAAAAAAGGAAAAAAATAACGGCAACCTCGTGAAAATAAGTTGCCGTTTAATGTAATTATTTTATCCGTTTTGTCGCTTACGCGTGGGTTTCGTCGATATATTCGTCATACGTAACGTTTCTGTCGTATGTCTTTTTGTCGTTAATTTCAATGATACGATTTGCGACCGTATTCATCAATTCTTGGTCGTGCGACGTAAGCAGCATGCACCCTTTATAATGGCTTAAACCATTGTTGAGCGCGGTGATCGATTCCAAATCAAGGTGGTTGGTCGGTTCGTCAAAGATCAAGAAATTGCTCCCTTCCAACATCATTTTAGCGAGCATACAGCGCACTTTCTCGCCACCGGAAAGGACTTTTGCCTGTTTGAGCGCCTCTTCGCCCGAGAATAACATTCTACCCAACCAACCGCGAAGATATTCTTCAAAATGGTCGTTAGAATATTGGGAAAGCCACTCGACAAGGTTTAAATCACAGCCCAAGAAATATTCGTTGTTGTTTTGCGGAAAATAGGAAACGGAAATAGTCTTGCCCCAACGGATCGTGCCTGCGTCGGGCTGTTCTTTTCCCATCAAAATATCGTAGAGCATGGTAACTGTCGTACTCTTATCCGATACGATACCGATTTTTTCGTCGTGCTGTACGGTGAACGAAAGATCGGTAAAATACCCTTCCTTCGTCAGTCCTTCTACCATCAAAATATCATTACCGATTTCCTTTTCAAATTTGAAATCGATATACGGATATTTACGGAGCGACGGTTTGAAATCGTTGATCGTAAGCTTTTCAAGTTCTTTCTTCCTAGACGTAGCCTGACGAGATTTGGAAGCGTTTGCAGCAAAGCGCGCGATAAATTCCTGTAATTCTTTGGCGCGTTGTTCCGCTTTTTTATTTTGTTCTTTCTGTTGACGGGCAAGCAGTTGGCTCGTTTGATACCAAAAATCGTAGTTACCTACGTACATATTGATTTTGCCGAAATCCACGTCGCAAATGTTCGTACAAACCTTATTGAGGAAGTGACGGTTGTGCGAAACGATAATAATCGTGTTTTCAAAATCCATCAAATAATTTTCAAGCCAACGCACCGTTTTAATATCGAGGTTGTTCGTCGGCTCGTCGAGAAGCAATACGTCGGGGTCACCAAACAGGGCTTGCGCAAGCAGTACGCGAACTTTTTGCTTCGCGTCTAAA
>JAZSJN010000054.1:0-8340 GCA_045534315.1 Candidatus Scatosoma sp. | reverse complement strand
CACGCTGGAACGTATCGACATTGTCAACGGTTTGCGCCTTGGCGAATTTGACGTGCTTTGCGGGATCAATCTTTTGCGTGAAGGGCTGGACTTGCCCGAAGTCAAGTTGGTGGCGATTTTAGACGCGGATAAAGAAGGGTTCTTGCGCAGCGATACTTCGCTTATTCAAACGATCGGGCGTGCGGCGCGTAACAGCGAAGGGCGGGTAATCATGTACGCCGACGTGATAACGGACAGTATGAAACGGGCGATCGGGGAAACCAACCGCCGTCGTAAAATTCAGGACGAATATAATAAAGCGCACGGCATTGTGCCGAAAACAATTATAAAAGAAGTCAAATCCACGCTCGTCATCACCAAGAAGAAGACGGACGACGAGATCAAATTGCAAGATATCCCTGACGAGATTGAAAAATTGAAAACGTTGATGAAAGTGGCAAGCGGTCAGCTCGATTTCGAGCGAGCTATTGAGATCCGCGAAAAGATTGCGGCGCTTAAAATGAAATTGCACAAAGCCACGCGCAAATAATCGCGCGGCAAAGGAAATACAGTATGCAAGAAAATATCGTTATCAAAGGCGCAAAAGAAAACAATTTAAAAAACGTCGATTTGACGATTCCCCGCAACCAACTGACGGTATTTACGGGGCTTTCGGGAAGCGGGAAATCAACCTTGGCGTTCGATACGATCTTTGCCGAAGGGCAAAGACGGTATGTAGAGAGTCTTTCTTCCTACGCCCGCCAATTTTTAGGGCAAATGGAAAAGCCGGACGTCGAGAGTATCGACGGGCTTTCCCCTGCGATTTCGATCGACCAAAAAACGACTTCGCGCAATCCTCGTTCCACGGTGGGCACGGTTACGGAAATTTACGACTATTTCCGTCTGTTGTTTGCGCGTATCGGCGTACCGCATTGTCCAAAGTGCGGTAAGGAAATCCGTCGTCAAACGGTGGACGAAATTTGCGATCAAGTCATGGCGTTGCCCGAAGGGAGTAAAATTCTTGTTAACGCCCCCGTTGTTCGCGGTAGAAAGGGCGAATACGTCAAGGAATTAAAAGGTTTTAAAAAGAGTGGCTACGGCAGGGTAAAAATCGACGGAATCGTGTACGATCTGCAAGAAGAGATCAGGCTGGAAAAAAATATCAAACACGACATTTCCGTCGTCGTTGACCGTTTGGTGGTAAAGCCGACCGTGCAAAAGCGTTTAACGGACAGTTTGGAAGCAGCGTTAAAGCTCGCGGACGGGCTGGTGGTGATCGATCACGACGGTCAGGAAGATTTGTATTCGGTCAATTACGCCTGTCCAGACTGCGGCATTTCGCTGGAAGAAATCGAGCCGAGAATGTTTTCGTTTAATACCGTGTACGGGGCTTGTCCCGTCTGTTCGGGGTTGGGCTTTAAGAGTTTTGTCGATCCCGACCTAATCTGTCCCGACAAAACCAAGACCTTGCGCGACGGCGCGATGAGAGTTACGGGCTGGAATTTAGGTTCTGGCACGATGGCGTTGATGGAACTGTCTGCGTTGTCGAAAGCGTACGATTTTTCGTTGGACGTGCCTGTAAAAGATCTGCCTGACGGCGTGTACGATATTTTGATGTATGGCAGCGACAGAGCGGTAGATATGCACTATCAAACCCGTTCGTTTTCGGGGAGTTTTAAAAAGCATTGGGAAGGGTACGTCAACAACTTACAACGCCGTTACGGCGCGACGACTTCGGACGGCGTCAAGAGCGATATCGAACGTCTAATGCGCAGCGCACCTTGCGACGGTTGTAACGGCAAACGTTTAAAAAAGGAAGCGTTAGCGGTTCGTATCGACGGGAAAAATATTTGGGATCTTTGCGAAATGTCTGTGGACGATCTCTGCGATTTTATGGATGATCTTTTGACGAAATTGTCCAAGACGGAACATCTGATTGCCGACGCGATTATCAAGGAAATCAACAACCGGTTGGGATTTTTGCGGAACGTGGGGCTCAACTATTTAACCCTTACCCGTACCGCGGTGACTTTGTCGGGCGGTGAGAGTCAGCGTATCCGCCTTGCTACGCAGATTGGCAGCGCGCTGACGGGTGTATTGTATATTTTAGACGAACCGAGTATCGGTCTGCACCAGCGCGACAACGAGAAACTTTTAAACTCGCTGAAAGGCTTGCGCGATCTTGGCAATACGCTGATCGTTGTTGAACACGACGAAGATACCATGCGCGCGGCGGATTATATCGTAGATATTGGTCCGAAAGCGGGCGTGCACGGCGGCGAAGTGGTGGCTTGTGGTACGCAGGAAGATATTATGAACGAACCCCGCTCGATTACGGGCGATTACCTTGCGGGCAGACGGAAGATCGAAACGCCGCTCGTTCGTAAACAGCCGACTGATAAATGGTTAAAACTCTTCGCCTGCAAGCAGAATAACTTAAAAAATATTGACGTGCAGATACCCGTGGGCTTGATCACGGCGGTTACGGGGGTATCGGGGAGCGGTAAATCTAGCCTTGTCAACGAGATTGTTTACCCCTTGCTTGCCAATACGCACAACGGCGCGAAACATAAACTCGGCGCGTACGATCGCGCGGACGGCGTGGAATATTTCGATAAAGTAATTGCGATCGATCAATCGCCGATCGGCAGAACGCCGCGCAGTAATCCCGCCACGTATACGGGGGTTTTTAACGCAATCCGTGATTTATTTGCCATGACGCCTGACGCGAAAGAGCGCGGCTACAAGGCGGGACGGTTCTCGTTTAACGTTTCGGGCGGCAGGTGCGAGCATTGCTTCGGCGACGGCATTATCAAAATCGAAATGCATTTCTTACCCGATATTTTCGTGCCTTGCGAAGTGTGCGGGGGGAAACGCTATAACCGCGAAACGATCGAAGTCAAATACAAGGGCAAGAGCATTGCCGACGTTTTGGATATGACGGTGGAGGAGGCGTGCGAATTTTTTGCGCCCGTACCGACGATATACAATAAGATTAAAACGCTCAACGACGTGGGACTTGGGTATATTAAGTTGGGACAGAGCTCCACTACGCTCTCAGGCGGCGAGGCGCAGCGTGTTAAGCTTGCCACCGAGCTTGCCAAACGTTCGACGGGCAAGACGTTGTATATTTTGGACGAACCGACGACGGGTTTGCACAGCTACGACGTGGACAAGCTGATCAAGATTTTATTACAGCTCCGAGAAGGCGGAAACAGCGTACTGATCATTGAACATAATTTAGACGTCATTAAAACGGCGGATCATATTATTGACCTTGGACCGGAAGGCGGGGATGGCGGCGGTACGATCGTGTGCCAAGGAACACCCGAGGAAGTGGCGCAGGTGGCAAACAGCTATACGGGACAGTTCTTGAAAAAAGTACTTTGAAAAACTTGATAAAAATAAAAAAGGGCGTTACCGTGTCGCGGTGAACGCCCTTAATACTGTAAAAATAAAAATTAAATATTCGGTCGATGGATAATGCAAACCGATACGTATGATAATAAAAACACCTACGAAAAGATAGTAAGACTGATCGCAAGAGAATCTTGCAATTTATTTTTTCAGCTCCAACGTTCGTTTGTATGCCGCGGTAACCGCCTCGATCGTCGCGCCCCTAAACCCAGCCTTTTCCAAGGCGTGTATCCCTGCGATCGTCGTGCCGCCGGGGGAGCATACCGCGTCTTTTAAATCGGCGGGGTGTCCGTATGCAAGCAACATTTCCGCCGCCCCAAGCAAGGTCTGCGCCGCGTACAAAGCCGCTTTGTCGCGAGGTACGCCACATTCTACGCCGCCGTCGGCAAGCGCTTCTGCAAACGCGTACACAAAAGCAGGTCCACAACCCGATAACGCGCTGCCCGCGTCGATCTTGTCTTCGGGGATTTTGTCAAAAATGCCCGCCTTGGCAAACGCTGCCAAAAATTCCTGTTCCGCGCTCTCGCAGACGTCTGCGGTCGTGTACAAAATCATACCCGCGCCCAATGCAACGGGGGTGTTAGGCATAATGCGGATCACGGGCAAAACTCCGCCGATAAATTTCCGAATCGCCGCAATCGACAACCCTGCGGCAATCGTAACAATCACAACGTCCTTGCGCGTGCGTAAAATATCCGCAAAATCCGCAATCGCGCTTTCCATTACTTGCGGTTTTACCGCCAAAACGATAAATTTTGCGTTTTCGGCAATATCCTGCGCCGTCGTGCCAACTGCGCCCAACGTCTTTTCAAATTTTTCTACCTTTGCTTTGTCAAAATCGCAAACGGCGATTTTTCCGCCGTTCACGGACTTTGCAGCGGCTTGTATCAACGCGCCGCCCATATTTCCGCAACCGATAAACCCAAGCGTGTATTTCATAATTTTCTCCTTATCTCACTTGCCCGTCGCCTTTGACGATATATTTATACGAACAAAGTTCTTCCAACCCCATCGGCCCGCGTGCGTGCAATTTTTGCGTGGAAATCCCGATTTCGCAACCTTTTCCAAACTCACCGCCGTCGGTAAAACGACTTAATAAGTTGCTTTACACCGCCGCGCTGTCCACGCAAAGAGCAAACTTGTCGCAAAGCGCGCTGTCTTCGCTCACGATACAATCGCTGTGCCCCGTCGAATGTGATCCGATATGCGCGATTGCCTCGTCGCCGTTGGAAACAACTTTAACTGCCAAGATATAATCCAAAAATTCGGTGTCGAAATCGTTGTCGCCTGCCGCGATAACGGAATTTTTACCGCCCAAAATCGCCAACGCTTTTTCGTCGCAACGCAGTTCCACAGGGGACAACCCTTTTTCTACGCGCGCCGCGCATAACCGTTCGTGTAACATCGGCAAAAAATCTTCGGCGATATTTTCGTGTACCAAGCAAACTTCTTCGGCGTTGCACACGGACGGGCGGGACGTCTTGGCGTTTTCGATAATCTTCAATGCCTTTTCAATTGCAGCGCACTTATCCACGTACACGTGGCAGATACCCGTACCCGTTTCAATGCAAGGCACTTTCGCGTTTTCCACACAAGCCCTAATCAAGCCCGCGCCGCCGCGGGGGATCAAAGCGTCTATGGATCCGACCGCCGTCATCATCTCGTTTGCGCTTTTTCGCGAAGTATCTTCCACGATGTTGATAAAATCGGGATTCAAGCCTTCGTTTTGCAAGGCGTTTTTCATCACTTCTACAATGGCGAAAGACGAGTTGAACGCGTCACGTCCCCCGCGTAACACGCAAACGTTGCCGCTTTTAAAGCACAGCGCGCCCGCGTCTGAGGTCACGTTAGGACGGCTCTCGTAAATGATGCCGACCACGCCTAAAGGCACGCGTTTTTTGGTAACGACCAAGCCGTTTTTCAACGTCGTTTCGTCCAAAACCGTACCCACGGGATCGGGCAGATCCGCCACTTCGCGGATGCCTTGCGCCATGCCCGCGATCCGCTTGTTATCCAACCGCAGACGGTCGATCATGACGTCGGGCAAAACACCCGTCGCGTTTTTCACGTCTACGGCGTTCGCCGCCAAAATTTTTTCCGCGTTCTCTTCCAGGGCGTCCGCCATGGCAAGTAACGCCTTATTTTTTACGGCGGGGGACAAAATACCCAAGCCCACAGCCGCCGCCTTTGCGCTTTTTAAAATATCAAGAGTCGTTTTCATATCCTTTCACTCCGCGAAAAATCGGGTATATCCGCCCAAATTCCCATTTACGATCTCATATAAAATTTCGGGATCTTCGCCGTTTGCAATCACCATATCCGCGCCATTTTCCACGCACAGTTTTGCCGCCTTGATCTTCGTCCGCATGCCGCCCGTGCCAAGCGCAGAGCCTTCGCCACCCGCCAAGGCAAACAGCTCTTCAGGGCAACCTTGTACCCGTTCAATAAGCTTTGCGTTCTCGTCTTTGTGCGGATCGGCAGAATACAATCCGTCCACGTCTGACAAAATCACGAGCAAATCCGCTTTCGCGCTGACGGCAACCAACGCCGATAAAGTGTCGTTGTCGCCCACTTTAATTTCTTCGGTAGCAATGGTGTCGTTTTCGTTAATGACGGGCAGTACCCCAAGCTCCAACAATCGGAAAAGGGTGTTCGTGAAATTTTCATGCCGATCTTCGGCGGAAAAGTCCGATCCCGTCAACAAAATCTGCGCTACCGTATGCCCAAATTCCGTAAACGTGCGATCGTACGTGTACATCAGTTCGCATTGCCCGACAGCCGCCGCCGCTTGTTTGGTGGGAATATCTTTTGGTTTTTCAGCCAAACCGAGTTTTCCAACGCCCATACCGATTGCGCCCGAAGACACCAAAATTACCTCATGTCCCGCGTTTTTCAGGTCGCTAATTACCCCGCAAAGGGCGTTCGTGCGTTTGATATTCAATTTTCCCGTTTCATGCGCGAGCGTCGACGTGCCCACTTTAATTACTAATCTCATTTCTAATTCCTTTTTTCGATAAAAAACGGCAAGATAAACCGTTTTTTCGATTATACATTATAGTATAACGGCAAAAAGGGCTTTTGTCAAGCGAGAAAAAGCAAGAAAGGACTGAAAAAATGCGAAATTCGCATGAAATTATAAAAAGTAACGCAAAATAATACAAACAAGGGCTGGCGGCGGAAAAAGGAAGGGACGGTTATTGTTCTGCCGAGCTCGTCGTTTGCGAAAGGGCGGCGGCATACTCGGCGATCAAAGCGCGGTCGTGGCGGTTTTCGGCGTTCAGTACCCGAAAATCGTGTAGGCGCAAAGGCGTTTCCGCACGCAAACCGTCCGCGCGCGATAAAAGCGCGTAAAAGGGGCGACGTTTTCCCGTGTACGAATAGGTAAGCGTACCTAGCGTACCGCTGGGAAAGCCGCGCGATTGCAAAGCGTTATTGATCAGCACGATTAAATCGAATTCTTCGGCAAGACGGTTGTCCGAATATTTTGTTTTTTCCATGGTTAACGTTCTCCTTTTTCCAGTATACGCAAAAATTCCCAAAAAATACCGCGGCAAGGGGGGAAGGCAAGCGCGCTTTTTACGGGCGGAGCAGCAGTATAACACGGAAAAAATCCCTGTCAAGGGGGGACTGCCATGTTTTTTTCAAAAAAGGGGAAATTTTTTCCATAAAACTGTTTACATTCGTTTTTTTTTGTGATATAATATACTCGGCGTACAAGGGCGAACTTTCGTCCGAAAACCGCCAAAAACAAAAAGGTAAAAAAGAAAATTATTTTCAAAGGAGATACATTATGACTAACAACAAAAAAGTTCTTCAATTTGTTGCGGATGTTCAGGCATTTGCACAGCCCGACAAAGTGGTTTGGATCGACGGTAGCGATTCTCAGCGCGACGCGCTTCGCGAAGAAGCTTGCGCTACGGGCGAAATGATCAAGCTCAACCAGGAAAAGCTTCCCGATTGCTATTATCACAGAACGGCTGAAAACGACGTTGCCCGCGTAGAGGATAGAACCTTTATTTGCTGTGAAAACGAAGAAGACGCGCTTCCCCACTCGATCGTTAAGTGGAAAGCGCCTAAAGAAGCTTACGCTATGGTAAACGAAATTGCAAAGGGCGCATACAAGGGCAGAACGATGTACGTTATCCCTTATTCGATGGGCGTTGTAGGCTCGCCTTTCTCTAAGATCGGTATTGAAATCACCGACTCCATCTACGTTGTACTCAACATGATGATCATGACGAGAGTAGGCAAGATGTGCCTTGATCAGCTTGGCGCAGACGGCGATTTCGTTAAGGGGTTCCACGCAAAATGTAACGTAGATCCCGAAAAGAGATATATCATGCACTTCCCCGAAGACAACACGATCATCTCCGTAAACTCGGCTTACGGCGGTAACGTATTGCTCGGTAAAAAATGTTTCGCGCTTCGTATCGCAACCAACCTTGGTAAGAAAGAAGGCTGGATGGCAGAACACATGCTTATCCTTGGCGTAAAACGTCCTCAGGATAAGGAAATGCAGATCGTCGTAGCTGCGAACCCTTCCGCTTGCGGTAAGACGAACCTTGCAATGCTCATTCCTCCCAAGCAGTATCTTGACGCTGGCTACGAAGTACAATGCGTCGGCGACGATATCGCTTGGATCAGAGTAGGCGAAGACGGCAGATTGTGGGCATGTAACCCCGAAAACGGTTTCTTCGGCGTTGCTCCTGGTACAAACGAAAAATCCAACCCCAACGCGCTTGCGTCCACGATGAAAGGCACGATTTTCACCAACGTTGCTCTTAACCCCGCGGACAACACCGTTTGGTGGGAAGGCTTAGATAAGAACCCCCCGAAGAACGCAATCGACTGGAAGGGCAACCCCTGGAACGGCGATATGAAAGATGCAGACGGCAAGCCCATCAAAGGCGCGCACCCCAACAGCCGTTTCACCGCACCTGCAAT
>JAZSJN010000101.1:0-6835 GCA_045534315.1 Candidatus Scatosoma sp. | reverse complement strand
AACGGTTTTCAAAATCGGTTGCGCTGTAGCAGACGGTAGTCCTATCACGTTGTACTTTGCCAATATGTCTAGTGGCAACGACGCGTAAGTAAGGCACAATGAAAAACTGAATAACATCGGTTTTTAGGTAAAAAACAAGGGGTTGGGCAAGTACGCTCAACCCTTTTGTTATACGTTGTTTCATATTATACGGCTTGGCTTGCGATTTGGCGTAGCCACCCCGAGCGCAACCGCGTGGAACGTATCTAAAAATCAATACAAAAACTTTCCGTTATTCTATTTACATTCGACTTTTTTTGTGTTATAATATCTACGTAAGTGCAATTTTAGCGCATGTTTTTGCAATTTTAATACAATGACATTTCCTGTCGGTTATGTTATAATAAAACCGAAAATTATAAATAAAAACAAAAGGTGCTTTCTATGAAACTTAATTACGAAATTTACAAAGACAAAGTGCGCGCTTGTTGGATCGGTAAAAATATCGGCGGAACGCTCGGCGGTCCGTTTGAGAACGTTCGCGAAAAGTTGAACATAACGGGGTTTGTTACGCAAAAAGGCGAACCGCTCCCCAACGACGATCTCGATTTGCAGCTCGTTTGGTTGCACGCGATGGAAATGGAAGGGCCTAAGCACCTGACGGCAGACGTTTTGGGGGATTATTGGCTGTCCTATATTACGTTGTACGCGGGCGAATATTCGGTTGCGCGCCGCAATATGGAGCTTGGTATTATGCCTCCGCTTTCGGGGGAAACCGCCAATAACGACTTTTTAAAACACTCTAACGGCGCGTGGATCCGTACGGAAGTTTGGGCTACGCTTTTCCCCGCGCAGCCCGATATGGCGGTTAGATATGCCATTGAAGACGCAAAAGTGGACCACGGTAACGGCGAAGGTATGTACGCGGCAATGCTCGTTGCAGCGATGGAAAGCGCGGCGTTCGTGGTTAGCGATCTTAGAAAATTGATCGAAATCGGTTTGGCGAAAATTCCGTACGATTGTCGTATGGCGCGGACGGTGCGTTTGTTGCTTGATCTTTACGATAAGGGCGTGCCCGCGATGGACGCTCGCGATGAAATTTTAAAGGAAAACTACGACATTGGCGACGGTTGGTTCTCTGCGCCCTCTAACGTTGGGTACGCGCTGCTCGGGCTTTTGTACGGCGAAGGGGATTTTAAAAAATCCATGCTGCTCGCGGTCAATTGCGGCGACGATACCGACTGCACGGCGGGTACGGTCGGCTCCGTTTTGGGTATCATGTACGGCACGGCGGGGATTCCTGAAGATTGGACGGAATACGTCGGCGATAAGATCGTGACGTGTAGTATCAACCAGGGTACGGCGTTCCCGTTTGTAGGGAGCTGTACGGCGCTTACCGACAAAGTGACGAAGCTTGCGCCCATGGTGACCTATCAGATGAAAGGACATTTTGCGATCGTTCCCGAATTTGTTGACGGTGAAAGTGAAGTTCGCGACAGCGATATTGCGTATTTTGCTTTGCCGTACGGGCAGAGCGAAGAATCGGAAGAAATGGCGGTTTCCGTCATGACGGTCAGAAATCCGAATACTCTTGTCAAAACCTGTGGCGCGACGTATGCGCTCGTGACCGTTCACGGCGGCCCGTATGCCCGTGTAGGCGAAGAAAAACGCCTTTCGATCATGTTCCAAAACCGTTTAAAAGCGTTTGGGCAACAGCCGCATAATATGAAAGTTTCGCTGATTTTGCCCGACGGTTGGACGGCGAGCGCGGAAGAATTTGACGTGACTGTTGGACAATGGTGGAGTATTACGGAAAATACGTACAATACGTTACCCGTGGATATTGTCCTGACTCCGCCCGAAAAGATATCGGCACACAGCCGTATTTTAATCGTGGTGGAAGAATACGGTAGACATCACGTAGAAGTGATCCCCGTAATGCTCGTGAACCGACTTTCGGAAAAACCGTATCTTTATGAAGGTCGTTTCTGCGATTACAATCGTAAATAAAAAATTATTTTTGGAGAAGAATAACATGATTAAAGTAAAACTTTGCGCATTCAGCGATGAAGCGTCTAGCGCTTTGGATGGACAAATTGCGGCGTTGAAACGCAACAACATTCCCTATATGGAAATGCGTACTGTCAACGGCAAAAACGTAACGACTTTGACGGTGGAAGAAGCAAAAGAGATTCGTCAGCTTTTGGCGGATAACGGTTTGGCTGTTTGGTCGATTGGCTCGCCGATCGGTAAATCGCATATCGACGATCCGTTTGAAGATACCGAAAAACTTTTGCGTCATACTTGCGAGATCGCAAACGCGCTCGGCGCAGATAAAATCCGTATGTTCAGCTTTTTCGAGGCGTATGAAAAGCGCGACGAAGTGATTTCCCGCCTTAAAAAGATGGTTGCGATCGCAAAGGAATACAACGTCGGTTTATATCACGAAAACGAAAAGGATATTTACGGTGACGTAGCGGCGCGCGTTGTGGATATTATGGAAAACGTGCCCGGTTTGTATCATATCTACGACCCTGCAAACTATTTACAATGCGGCGAAAAAGCGGATGATACGCAGCGTATTTTTGCGGGTAAGATCGATTATTATCACGTTAAAGACGTTATTGTGGAAAGCGGTTCGCTTGTTCCCGCAGGCGTTGGCGATGGCAAAATCGGCAATATTTTGAAAACGATTACGTCGGATAAGACCTTTACATTAGAACCGCATTTGTCGATTTTTGAAGGGTATTCGTTGATCGATAAAACGGTTATGAAACATGAGTTTGAATTCCGCACGGCGGACGAAGCGTTTGACGCGGCGGTTACGGCTCTCAAAGGCTTGCTTAAAGACGCGGGCTTTGAAGAAGTTGGCAACGAATTTGTAAAATAAGGGTTTAAAGGGGTTGAAAACAATGAAAAAAATCAGATTTGGTATTGTGGGCGTAGGGAATCAAGGCACGTATTATGCGCAGAGCTTATTCGCGGCGGGTGAAATTGAAAACGGCGTCGTTTCGGCGATTTGCGACGTTAGCGACGCTAAAATCAATGCGATCAAGGAAAAACTTAACGACGACAGTATCGTATATTTCCACGATTATAAAGAAATGGTAAAAAGCGGTCTTTGCGACGCGGTGTTGGTGGAAACGCCGCACTATTCGCATACGGAAATCGTAATTTACTGCTTGGAAAACGGTATGCCCGTTATCTGCGAAAAACCCGCTGGCGTGTACACGAAAGAAGTTCGTGAAATGAACGAAGTGGCAGCAAGATGCAACACGAAATTCGGTATGATGTTTAACCAGCGTACCAACTGCGTGTACAGGAAAATGCGTGAAATTATTGCGGATGGCGGTATCGGTGATTTGCAACGTATTACGTGGATCATCACCAATTGGTACAGAACGCAAAACTATTACGACAGCGGTAGCTGGCGCGCGACGTGGGACGGCGAAGGCGGCGGCGTTTTGATTAATCAAAGCCCTCACCAAATCGACCTGTTCCAATGGATTTTAGGACAGATGCCCAAGACGGTACGCGGGTTCTGTCAATACGGCAAATGGCACGATATTGAGGTGGAAGACGAAGTAACGGCGTTCGTAACCTACGAAAACGGCGCGACGGGCGTGTTTATCACGACGACGGGCGAAGCGCCTGGTACGAACCGTTTTGAAATTTCGGGTACGAAAGGCAAACTTCTTTGCGAAAACGACAAATTGATCTGGTATAAAAACGACCGCGACGCGCAGGAAAACAGTTATTCTGCGGAAAGCGGCTTTACGATGCCGAAATCGGAAATTATCGAAGTGGAAACGGACGGCAAAAACCCTCAACACGCAGGCATTATCAACAATTTTGCCAACACTCTCTTGGGGTTGGAAGAACTGTTTGTGGACGGCAAAGACGGTTTTAACGGGGTAGAACTCATGAACGCAATCGAGCTTTCGGGTTGGAAAAACGGCGAAGAAATTACGCTCCCCGTCAACGAAGACGAATACCTTGCCGAGCTCAACAAGCGCCGCGCTACGTCTCGCAAAAAAGACGCGAGAGAAACGGTGGCTGCGGACATGGGTAACACCTTTGGCTCGGAAAAGAAGTAATTGAATGAAAAACAGGACGGCTCTGCGTTATATACGCGGAGCTGTTTTTTTGACGAAAAACGCACCTATCGCGCCCGCGCGCGCATACAATATAAATATGAGAAAAATAGCATATAATCGTCAAGCGGCGGTGCGCTACGCCGAAAAATGGGCGTTTGGGCGCAACCCTGCGTATTATAACTTTGACCGCGTTGGCGGCGATTGCACAAATTTTGCGTCCCAATGCCTGTTTGCGGGCTGCGGCGTAATGAATTACACGCCCGATTTGGGGTGGTTTTATCGCTCGGCAAACGACCGTGCGGCGGCATGGACGGGTGTGGAATATTTTTATCGATTTTTGATTGCTAATAACGATGCGGCTACGGGGATTGGCAATGGTACGGGACCGTTTGCCGTTGAAGTGGAGTTGGACGGCTTGGAAATCGGCGATTTCGTGCAGTTTGGACGGGATACGGGGGATTTTTATCATACGCCAATTGTCGTCGGTTTTTCGGGCGATACACCTCTTTTGGCAGCGCATACCTACGACGCGTTCAACCGCCCTTTAACGAGTTATTCGTTTGCCCGCTTGCGTTGTTTGCATATCATAGGCGCACGCACGATTTAAGTTGATTATTTTATAAAAAGCAACGCTTTGCGGGTATTTACTTTCGGAATAATGGTAAAAGTGCGAATTACGGTTGCTTTGGTGGATAGGTGCGGCACTATTACCTAGCCTTGCATGTTGTAGCCACTTATTGCGACTACCTAACATTGCAGAACACTCATTTTAACAATTGAACAATTGAACAATTGTTCAAATATTCAAATGAAAGGAAAACACTACAATTTGTGTGTAAAAAACTGTGATAATATACTAGACTTACGACATAGAGTGCATTGCAATATTTGCTGAAAAAATTGCCTAGGAAAAACTGTGATCAAATACTTGACTTGTGAAATAAATTGCGGTATAATATTTTTGTATGCGAATAGAGATACACGCGTACGCGATAGGGGCGAGAACGTAGAGAAAAACGAGATCTAAAGAAGAAGGACTACGGTATGCAGATTATCGAAGTATGGGGAAAACAAAAGGGTTATACGGTGTTTTCCGCACGCAGAATCCCGGTGGGAGCATGCGGGCTTATTTCGGTAGGCAAAAAATACGCTTTTTCGCGCAAAAATAGCAAAGTAATGGGTGGGGTGCAATAAAAATTGCGCTCCATTTTGATTTTATAAAATGGAGTAGAGAGGATATTTTTATGAGTAAAGTCGGTATTTTAATGGGCAGTAAATCGGATTTCGACGTGGTAAAACCTGCGGTTTCCGTATTGAAAAAATTCGGTGTGGAAACGGAAGTGCGTGTGATTTCCGCGCACCGTACACCTGACGAGGCGCACGAATTTGCGGCGACGGCAAAGGGTCGCGGTATCGAAGTGTTGATCTGTGCGGCGGGTAAAGCGGCGCACCTTGGCGGTGTGATCGCGGCGCTTACGACGCTCCCCGTGATCGGTCTGCCCGTGAAGACGGATATGATGGGCGGCTTAGACAGCTTGCTTTCTATCGTACAGATGCCCTCGGGTATTCCCGTGGCGACGGTCGGCGTAAACGGCGGTGAAAACGCGGGCTTGCTCGCTCTTCAAATTTTGGGGATTAAATATCCCGAAATCGCGGCGCAGCTCGACGATTATAAAAAGGCGATGAAAGACAAGATTAACGCGGACGACACCGCGCTGCAAGAATTGCTTTAACGGAGAATTATCATGGCAGTATTTGGGGTTTTCGGAACAAAGACGGAAAACGTTGCATCTAGCGTATATTACGGCTTGTACGCTTTACAACACCGTGGACAAGCGTCCTGTGGTATCGTAGTCAACGACGACGGCGTTTTCCATACGTATAAGGATTCGGGCTTGGTCAACGACGTGTTTGCGCCGTCGGTTATGAAAGGACTTGGCTTGGGACAGATCGCGGTCGGGAACGTGCGCTACGGTACGTCGGAAACGAAAGATCGTATCAATTCTGAGCCGATCGTCGTCAATCATAGCAAGGGTAGAATGGCGATTGCAATCGACGGGAAACTTGTTAATAGCTCGGAACTTAAGGCGGAGATGGAAATGCAAGGCTCGATTTTTCATACGGGCAACGATGCGGAGATTATCTCTGCGGTGATTATCAAAGAACGTATCACGTCCACGTCCATTGAAGAGGCAGTTTGCAGGGCGATGAAACGTTTAAAGGGCGGATATTCGCTGATCGTTATGTCCCCGCAAAAGTTGATTGCGGCGCGTGACGAAAACGGCGTGCATCCAATTTGCTACGGCAAACGCGACGACGGCGAGTATATCGTGGCTAGCGAGACCTGCGCCCTTACTTCGGTAGGCGCGGCGCACGTTCGCGATTTAGAACCGGGTGAAATTCTTGTTTTCACGAAAGAAGGTTTACGTTCGATTAAAGATCATTGTGAAAAGAAACCCGAACGCCTTTGCGTGTTCGAATATCTCTATACCGCTCGTCCCGACTCGGTGATTGCGGACTGCTCGGTACACCTTGCGAGAAAGCGCGCGGGGATGTTCCTTGCAAGATCGTGCGGCGTAGAGGCAGATGTCGTGATCGGCGCGCCCGATTCGGGTATTGACGCGGCAATCGGTTACGCGGAGGAGTCGGGGATTCCGTACGGCTTAGGACTTATCAAGAATAAATATATCGGCAGAACCTTTATAAGTCGGAGGCCAAGCGGTCTTAGGAAGACAATACTAATGGCCAACTGCTTGGCT
>JAZSJN010000140.1:0-7407 GCA_045534315.1 Candidatus Scatosoma sp. | reverse complement strand
CAATACCCTTGTAGAGGGTGGCTGGTAGCATAGGGCTTCGCCCGCATATGAAATACCCCGCGTTTTCACGCGGGGATATTTATTGCTGTCTATTATTTAATTTTCAATCGACGTGGGAACGCCAAGCGAAAGGGTAAAGGTAGCTTCCGCGCCGTTCTTTGCCCCGATATAGAAGGTCAAGCCCGTCAATGCGTCCACTTCGATTTCCACGCTGAAAGGACCTGTGTAAGTCGTTCCGTTGACGTTGATACGCGCGTTGGTATCAGAGCAGGAAAGGATGAGGGTGGACGTCGTTGCGCCCGTTTCGTCTTGATATGCGATCGTGAAATAAACGATATCGAACTTAGGGGTATTTGCCGTAAAATCGCCCAGCTCGGTGATCACGAAAGGATTATCTTCCGATCCAGGGGTGAGTTCGCGGTAATAATAACAAGGCGCAAGCCAAGCTTTTTGTTCGCGATCCGATTCGTTTGTCCAAACGTCGTCGGGGATGTCGATCGGACGATTTTTCTGGGTGTACAGACGTAAAAACTCGTATAATTCTTGCGTGACGGGGTACGTACCCTTCGAGTTTACAAAATTTTCATACGCGTTTCCGTTTGTCGATTCTGCAGCGAGCAAGAAAGAATGATAATCGCGGATTAAGTAATTTCCCTGCTCGTCCGTGCCGATGGAAAAACTGAGATTGTTACCGTCTTCTTGAATGTTGGTAAACATCTTTTCACCAAACAAGCGGGTTGCCGCGGTGTCGATTGCAAGATAGATGACTTCACCAGGATTTTCTTTCGTGCCCAAACGATATACTTCATTCCATTCGTCAAAATAATATTCGGCATCGTAATCGACGGGAACGGCAGTATATCCTGCGGGTGGTTCGTCCGCGGTCACGTTATTGATCTGCGTAGGAATTGCCGTTTCATGCAGCGATTTGGGCGCCCATTCTTCGTCTGCAATCCGAACGATTACAAATTTGACCGTAGCTGCGGTATCCGCCGTGAAACGCCACGTTGCGCGCCAAGTGCTATGCCAATATGCGGTGCCACAGTTGACGATAGAATAGCTTGCGCCGTTTTCATGCTCAATCGCGGTATCATAATCAGGATTGATATAATAATCGCTGGCATCAAAACGGTCGATTGCCACGCCGTTTGCGCTGCCGATCGTGAGCAGAGCGTATTGCCCCGGACCGCTGACGGGTACGGAAATCCAAACGCCGTAATCTTCTTGTTCTTCGTCGGTAACGGGTATTTCCATCGTATAATAGACGTCCGCTTTCAATTCTTTGCGGTCGAACGCGCTACCGTTACCGCGGATAGAAACGTCCCAAGCGTCCGTATAGGTCGGGTTTTCTTTCAGCGTAGGGAATGCGAACGGGGTTTCACAGATTTTGCATATTCCGTCTTCGTATGTATGCCCACGCGCGGCAACCGTCTGCGTTTCCTTTGCGTTACACTCTGTACAAACGCGAGAAAGATGTCCGCTTTGCGTGCAAAGATTGTCCATACTGCCCGTCCAATCGCCCCAAACGTGTCCTGCTTTTACGGTGCGCGTTTTTACTTCGCCGCAACCCTCGTCCGTGCAAACGAGCTTTTCCTGTCCGTCGCGTGTACAAGTTTTTTCCGTTACCGTTTCCCAATCCGTCCACGTATGTTCTTCCAATTTGAAAACGGATGGTTCAGGGGGGATATATTCCGACGAAGAGCTGTCTTCGCTACTATTTCCCGGAAAAAGTTCGGAACTGCTTTCGCTGGGATTACCACCCGTCGTGTTGCCGCCTTTATTGCAGGCAACCCCCGTAAACAAAGAGCCGCATAAAAGTAATGCAGATAAAAGAGCTGCTGTTTTTTTAAGTTTGATCATGGATATATCTCCAATTATACTTCCGCGTAAAAAATTTACGCGGAAGTAGTTTATTTATAGAATTTTAAGATTATGCGCTAAGAGTAACGTAATAATAACACATCATCAGCCAAGACTTTTCAACGCCTTGATAACGTTTCATAGTAATCGTTTGCAATAACGTCATCAAATCTTTGTCAACGGCGATAAATCCTTTGCCAGGACCTTCTTCGTTGAACATACCTTCCATACAATATCCCATCAACGTTTCCGTATAATCGACGCCGTCAACGTAGAACGCGCGTTTTTCCGCGGCAATATTATTTTCAATTGCGTCACGACAAACGTTGTAGATAGAATTGCTGTTGAAGAAGGTGGGGCGGTTGACGTCCAAATACAGGATGCTGCCCGTTTTTTCTTCGTGGTAGTATCCGTCGCCACCCTGCGCAGGATCGGAATAATAATAGTTGACTGCGTCAGGAAGGAATTCCGCACCCGAGTTTTCGTTCGCGCTGTACATATTGGAGGCTGCGTATTGCAAATAGGTATACGATTCGCCCTCGTATTCAATGTTTACGTTGTATTTCGCCGCTTTATTATCGTAGGTGGTAAACAACATGTAGTACGTTTCGTCTGCTTTGAACGAATAATAGAATTCGAAGTTGTAATCTGCGGTTTCCGTTCCGTCGTCGCCGACGATCGTTTCCATAAACAATTTGTCGTTGTAAATGCCGAGGAAAGGAAGATTGGTCAAACGGTCTCCAAATTTACAATTTTCAAAAAGAGTTTGACTGGTTAAGAATACGATTGTATCGTACGCGCCCGTCGAATAAACTTTGTAAATACCGTCTTTCGTCGGGGTGAATTTGTATTTAAAGCCACGGGGAACCATTTCGAAGAGAACTTCAATTTCGTTTTCGCCTTCTTGCATTTCAATCGCGCCCGCAAAGGTAATACCTCTCATCGGATCTTCCATTTGCGGAGTTGCGCCGTAATGGTCGTAATACACGCAACATTCCAACCATTCGTTCGCGTGGTTTGTGCCGTCCCATTTTTGATCGACGGTAACGACTCTCGTTGTGATTTCAAGGAGCTGACGAAGTTCTTTCGTAACGGCTGTATATCCCAGCATACGCATACTGTTGTTTGCTTCCCATGCGTAATATTCTACTGCGGTGCGGTAATCGATACCGTCTTCGTCCGTAACGTAACCGTTGTAAGCAAGCAACCACACGCTGTTGTTACTCCATTGTGACGCGCGGAGCATATTTGCAAACAGAATAGGACCGTCTTTCGAACCTACGTGATAATATTGGTCGTCTTCATTATAGACGGGGGTAATGTAATTTACGTATTGCGTAGTAGCGTTTTCCGCAGTATTTACGCCGCTTGCCGCGTAACGGAATACGTTGGCGTCTACGGTTTCGTCATCTTTGATGTCGTCAAGATTTTCCATGCGGAGATTGTTGATCTGTACGACGTCTTCATAGGCAGTCCCTTCGGTATCTTTTAAGAATATCAACGCAAGTTCATGGTCGCCCGCTTCGCCGTCTTGGAATACGTACGCATAACAGGTTTGCCAAGCTTTGGTATGATAACCCGAAAGTTGGTGAATGGGCGTGCCGTCAATCATAACGTAAAGAATATCTGCGTTGTCTTCCGAGCCGAGCAGGTAATCGAAACAGAGTACGTCGCCTACTTGCGCCGTGAAATCTACGTACAGAGTGGAATAGGTGTTATGCATGTTTGCGTTGGGGGCGTACAGGTAATTTCCGTCTTCGCCAACCAACCAAGGCCACGTGTATTCGTCGTAGTTCGTCGAGCCGACTTCTGCGTCTTCTGCCTGGAAACGGAAAGAGAAGGTGTCGTCTGCGCTGAGCGCCGTTTTTATTTGTGCTTCCGTAGGTGTTTTCGCCAAAACTTCTTCCGTAGGCGGGAGAAGACCGTTGCCGCCGTCGGTGGTGTCGTCTTCGTCTGCCGTCGGCGTACCGAGTACGGTAGATTTATAATCGTCAACCTTAAACGTATCAAATCTCGTCGTGAAATCGGACGTAGCCGTCATCGAACCGACGTGATTAAAGGAAACGACGCCGTAACGATCGACCATAATCGAATGTGGAATACCGCTCACCGAAAACGCGTTCATCAAATCGGTGGGCGCAACGCCCATTTTAAAGTTCGTGAATTGATTGGTTTTTTGGAAGTTTGAAACTGCCTGATTGTTATCGGTAGTGCTCAAAGCCAAAACGGTTACGTCTCCTGCGTACAACGTTGCCGCATTGTGCATCGCAGGGAATTCCATTTTACAAGGACTACACCACGTCGCCCAGAAATTGATCAAAACGACGTCTTTCGTTTTCAATTCTTCCGAAAGGGTGAACTGCGTACCGTCCGAAAGGGTAAGCGAGAAATCGTACATAACTTCGCCGAAATCGTAACGCGTTCCCGCGGGCATTTTATCCGCAATAACACCCGTCGGCTTAATTTGAATAAGCGTGGACGTGTTAGAGAGCGCGACCGTCGTAAACTCGTCTTCACCTGCAAAGGTATACCCAACGGGCATTTCGTCGATCACGATCGAATATTCGCCAACGTTTGCTACGTCTTCCGCCGTAAAGTTTGCATTACCAAGCGAGTTGGTGTTTCGGGTGGCGATTTTCTTTTCCCCGTCGAAAAGGCTAACGGATACGCCACGGAACGCAAAGCCCGTTTCGTTTTGCAGGGTTACCCGGTATACGTATTCGTTTGTTTCGGGGGATTCGTCCACGGAAGAAGAACTGCTTGCGGGCGTGTTGCCCTTAGAACAGCCTGCTACCGTCGCTGCTACGCCGCAGCCAAGGGCAAGCGTCATACACAGCATTAGTAATTTTTTCCATAATTTCATAATATTTTCTCCAAAAAGGGATTAAGCAAGTGTGATTACGATATATTCCGCGCTGAACGTTGCGGGCGTGTATACCGTTTCCGTCGTTTCTACAGGCGTGTAAGTACTATCTACAATATGCACTTCGTATACAGCTTGAGCAGGGCAGGACGCTGCGTTTTGCGTAATGGAAACCTTGCCGTCCGCGCCAATCGCTACGGGTTGATAACAGATCGGGTTAGAATCCGTCGTGCACATCTGCACGTAATATCCTGCGGCGGGCTGTTGATCCGCCGTATAAACCATGAAATTGTACGCATTCGCCTGACCGCCGTCGCCGTTGCCGTCGTTGCCGCCTTTACCGCCGCAGGCAACCAAGCCGACCATACCGAAACAGAACGTGAGTGCAAGACATGCGCCTGCGAGTTTTTTGAAAAGTTTCATATTGTCCTCCTTGAGATGAAAAAGTCGTGTTGATCTATTCTTCTCTTAATTTTTTTTGCATCAAAATACGCCATATCGCAATACGGCTAGTCTATTGTATCATAAAAGGGAAAATAAATCAATCGTTTTATCGGGAAAACGAATTGCAATTTTATCAATAATGGACGTTTTTGGTGAAAAATATGTGAAAACCGCGGCGCAAAAACGCCGCGGTCGGTATATTTATTATATAATGTGTGCGCGAAGACGTCGTTTTGCCAATTAAAGCAAGCTTGCTGCGTCTTTGTCGCAGATGATCGTAACGCAGGGGTGGAGCTGTAAAACGGATGCGGGAAGAGCGGGGGTAACTTCGCCTTTTACCATACCGTAAACGGCTTGCGCTTTGTTCTTGCCCGATACGACCATCAGGATCGATTTTGCCTGCATAATATTCTTGATACCCATGGAAAGCGCCTGACGGGGAACTTCGTCGATCGAGTTGAACAGACGGGAGTTGTCCTTAATGGTGTTTTCGGTGAGATCTACAAGGTGGGTAACCGAACCGAACGGCGTGTTGGGTTCGTTGAAACCGATATGTCCGTTCGAGCCAAGCCCAAGAACTTGTACGTCCTGTTTCATGGTTTCAAGCAGAGCGTTATAACGGTCGCATTCTTTTTGCGCGTCGGGGGCGCTGCCACAGGGCAGGTTGGTGTTCTTTTGATCGATATCGATATGATCGAACAGGTTAGTGCGCATAAAGTATGCGTAGCTTTGGTCGTGATCGGCGGTCAAGCCAACGTATTCGTCCAAATTAACGGTGGAAACGTTTTTATAGGACGCGCCGCCGTTTGCGCAATCTTTTGCCATTTCTTTATACATGCCGATCGGGCTGGAACCCGTTGCCAAGCCAAGGATAGCGTTGGGGTTCTTTTTTACGAGATCGATCATGATTTCAGCAGCTTTTTTGCTCATTTCGTCGTAGTTTTCGGTGATAATAACTTTCATTGTATGTACCTCGAATAAAATATTTTTTAACGATTTCATTATAGAACAATTTTTTTTGTCCGTCAAGCGTTTAGCGGGATTTTTTAATGAAATTAAAAATTTATAGGGTTTTCAAGGGAGCTTTGCGCAATCGGTTGCGTGGCAGGCAGGGAATAGACAGCTCAACCGTGAAATGTTAGAGTTTCAGCGCATGCAAGAGCATTACGCGAAGAGAAATCAACCTGCGCCGTATAAGACGCTTGGTTCGTTTAGAAAAGCAAGGCGGTCGGATACTCTTTCTCCTGCGTTTAAGAAATGGCGGTATCGTCGAAAAGACGAAAAACAATACGAAGAATGGAAAAAGATACTTGGCGAAGAAAATATGCCCGAAAACGTTGACAAATTCGGGGATTTGAAGTATAATAAAGACAAGAAAACTGAAGTGGAACTGAAATAAAATCGGTTTTCAATCATTTTTTGGATAGGCATTTTGGTACGATTTATCGTAAGGGACCAAGAGATCCTAAGCACGAAGGCGTGGAGATAGAAGAACTTGAGAATGTTATACGAAGCGGATCGTTTGGCGAGATAAAAACGGATAAAAAGGGTAGAAAAAGTCAAAATATTTTTATTGAAGATATATGTATCGTTACAATCAATCCAGGCACAGAAAAACTTATATAATGCAACAAAATATCAAAATAACCCAAACGCAAATAGAAACGTTACGACCATATATTCCGAATATAGAGAAATTGCTACAACATGGAACTCGTACAGAGATTATGATCGAAATAAACGACGCTGAAATTGCGAATTTGGGCGATAATTATAACGAAACTAAAGAAAGTCGAGCAATCCACCAAGTGTATATGGAAATACTTGAGCAAAACTAAAAAGCGTATTGCTACGGCAGTGCGCTTTTATTATACAAAAAATTGGTAAAATCGCGGCAAAGAAAAAGCTGCGCCGATTGTTTCGATATTCGTACGCTTTGCTCCTCGCGCGAACCCGCGTTACTTCGCAGTTTCGAGCAACACGCCCATACACTAAAAAAAGACAGGTGCAAGACCTGTCCTTTTTTGGCGCAGAAGGCAATATAACTCGCCAAGGCTCGTAGCGTCATTGCAAAGGAACAGCCCCGCGATTCTTTCGATACTCGTGCGCTTTGCGCCTCGCGCGAACCCGCGTTACATCGCAGTTTCGAGCAACACGCCCATACGCAAAAAAGAGATGCCCTAATGGACATCTCTTTTTTGGCGCAGAAGGCAATATAACTCGCCAAGGCTCGTAGCGTC
>JAZSJN010000082.1:0-6911 GCA_045534315.1 Candidatus Scatosoma sp. | reverse complement strand
AATGAAAGACCGATTATCGCCATAGCCGCAATATAAAAACCGCAAACTTTTTTCATAGCCCTATCCCCCCCCTACGTCTATTCTTTCAAGTTCGGATGGTTTTTATACAAAAAAAGCGGAACATGCGTTCCGCTTTTTTATTTTTTATTAGAAATTACATATCCAAAAGGTCTTGGTATGCTTTTTGATATTTCTGTACAGCTTTGTCGTTGTTGAACTGGTTGAGTACCATCGATTGAATTTCCGTCGTCGTGTTGCTAACCATCTTTTCTTTCAACGAATTGTAGAACAAGTTGGAGAACGAACCTTCCACCATCGAATCGCCTACTGCTTCCGCGTGATTATAAGTGTACATTGCGCCGGTTTCATATTTAAACGAACAGTAAACGATATGCCAACCGAAGTCATTTGCAACGATCGCCCATGCGCCAACGCCTTGTTCCACTGCCCATTGTGCCGCTTCTTCAAATTCGGACACGTAACCGTTGCCATAAGGAGATACAACGTAACCCATACCCATATTCAAAGAACCAGGGTCGCTGCTGTACGCAAACAGAATTTCGTTAACCGCAGACAACGCTTTGTAGGACTTGCTTTCGGGATTGAAGAAATCGTTTGCCTTAGGTTCTTCGCCGTTGAAATTGAGTTTACCTTGACGATAAATAAATCTGGAATAATCTTCCACTTTGTCGTCGTCTACCCAAACGTATTCGCCGTTTTCGTCCGTAATTTTGTTACCTTCTGCGTCTTTCTTGATATCCGTCGTATAATCTTTCGTACTTCTATAATATTCGTACTTAGACATACCGCTTCCAAGGTAATTGGTATCCGTCAATTCGTCCGATTTAAGACCGCTTTCACTTTCAATCAAACCGAGCATATCCGCCAAAACTACGTCGATCTTCTTGCCCGTCTTGGTATTGATCTTTTCAATCTCTCCATCGTCGCCTTTCACGACCGTACCCTGGAACGGGTAGTTACCTGCGTAATGTCTGATCGCTTCGTATTGATCAGCCTTTTCTTCGCTAAAATGATCTTCGAAGAAATAATACTTATCGCCGACTTCGTATGCATAATTCGTATGCTCGTCATCGCTAATCCACGTAGAACGAAGATCTTCTGCCTCGATGTCCGCCCAAATGTCCGCTCTCTTCAAAAGCAAATCGTTGTTTTTCAAGCCTTGCGCTTTGTACATATCAAATTCGATCCCCTGCGTCGTGGAATAGGGAACAAGAATACTGTAAACAAAGCCGAAGTTTTCCGTGCCATAGAGCAAGAACGAAGAATCGGACACGCTGTCCATCGCCGTTTTAAATTCGGACGGTTTGTTTTCGTATGAGCGTTTCTGTTCGGCAAGCAACGCATCGTATTTACCGCGAACGTAGATTTCGTCCATCTTGCTTTCTATTTCCGCTTCCAAATCCTCGTAATACTTATTGATAAGCGCTTGTGTCAACGACGAAGAAAGCTCTACATAGTAGTAATCCAAATGATAGATGTCCGAAGGGTTTTCCACCTTCCCTGCATCTGTGGAAATCAAACCGTAACTGTGCAAGCTGGAAAGCAAATTGTTGTACGCGCTTCTTCTGCTGACCGTCGTCGAACCTTCCTGCTTTTCATAATCGCCACATTCCGCAAGACTGTTACGCCCCGTATAAATGCCGTAGTTTGTGGAATAATAATCTTCTTTTACCGTCCCTACACCCATCGGCGTTGCACGCGTGTCAGATGCATGGTCGTGATGGTGCTCGTGCGTCTTGATGTACTGCGTTTCCAAAGAATCAAGCGAATCGTTGAGCGATTTCTTCAAGCTGTAAATCGCGCGATTATAATCTTCCCATTCTTTACCGCCTTCCGTCAAGAAATATTCAAAGGTCAATACTTCGGGATGCGCTTTTAACAATTCTGCCTTTTTCGCGTCTTCCTTTTCTGCGTTTTCAAGCGCTTTTTTCACGTAGTCGTTATGACCCTGCAACGTCAAATTCGATTCTTCATCTGCAAGATATTCTGCAACTGCGTACTGAATAATAATCTCGCGGTTGATCAACGTATCCAACAGCATATTGAACGTATATTCGTATCCGTAGCTTTCCGCATAAGACGAACCTACGCTAAGGAAATAGGTAACGAGATCGCGTTTGGAAATTTCCGATTTACCGATAATTTCGTTAACTGCCACCGCAATTTCTTCGCCGTATCTTTCATCTTCTTTCAACGCTGCCGAAATGTCGATCGTAGCAACTTTCTGTTCCAGATCACGCGCACTGTCCGTTACAACGAAGTTACAGCCCGTAGCCCCTACCGTAAGCGCCAAGCCAAGCATCAATGCCGCTGTCTTTTTCAAGTTCTTTTTGTTCATAAAATCTCTCCGATTTTTTATCCTACTTTGTTTGCAATACACGCAAAAGAGCGCAATTTACCCTTTTACATTATATCGTCAGCATTTATTATAACCTATTTTTTTTAAAAACGCAAACGTTTCTGCATAAAAACTACGCGAAAGTTACGGCAAATTTCAAAAATTTTGTCATTTCTGCCATTAAAGTTACGTTTTCCTTATATCCGAAAAACTCTATGACGGGCGCTTCGGTCATATTTAAGCGCACGTTTTTGGCGTATTTATCTATCGCCGCCTGTATCCGCTTGTCCCCAAGCGTTTCTATCCCAGGAAGTTCCAACGCGCCCACCCCTTTGATTAAGGATATTTTTTTGACGCCGAATTTTGCGGCGTAGCTTTTAAGCGCGGCGATCACAAGGAGATTTTCCACCGCCCTAGGCAACTCGCCGTACGTGTCCATAAGCGACGAATATACCCGCTTATAATCAGCAACGGAAGAAATCTCAGCAATCTGTTTGTAGCTATCCAACCTACCCGCCGAAGATTCGATATATTTTTCGGGAATGTACGCGTTGACGCGGATATCCAACTCCGCAACCGTCTGCGTTTCCCCCGTCAACTCTTCTTTCAAAAGTTTGGAATACAATTCGTACCCCACCTTATCCATGTGCCCGTGCTGTTCCGCCCCCAACACGTTCCCCGCGCCGCGGATTTCCAAATCGCGCATGGCGAGCTTATATCCCGAACCAAGTTCGGTAAATTCCATAATCGCCTTTAAGCGCGAAGAGGCATTTTCCGTCATGATACGCTCCGCTTTAAAGGTGAAATAGGCGTACGCCAAATGCGTCCCTCTGCCCACTCTGCCTTTGAGCTGATAGAGCTGCGAAATACCAAGTTTATCGCTGTCGATCACAATCAGGGTGTTTGCATTCGGTAGATCGATACCGTTTTCGATAATCGTCGTCGTAATGAGGATATCCGATTTCCCGCCGTAAAAATCCATGACGGCATTTTCGAGCGTCGTTTTGTCCATCCTGCCGTGCGCAACGGAGATCTTCGCCTCGGGCAATATCTGTTTGATACGCGCCGCAAACGTAAAAATGCTTTCCACGCGGTTATACAGCAAAAATACTTGACCGCCGCGCGAAAGCTCACGAATACACGCGTCGCGAATGAGCGTTTCCGTTTCTTCCACCACGTACGTCTGCACGGGCAAACGAGCGGAAGGCGGCGTTTGAATCGTCGATATATCACGAATACCCGATAAAGACATGTGCAAAGTTCTGGGTATCGGCGTTGCCGTCATCGTCAGACAATCGATATTCTTGCGCATATTTTTAATGCGCTCTTTATGTTCTACGCCAAACCGTTGTTCTTCGTCTAAGACGAGCAATCCAAGATCTTTAAATTTAACGTCGGCGGAAAGCAAACGGTGCGTGCCGATCACAAGATCGATCACCCCTTCTTCCAGGCCTTTTAAAATACGTTCCTGCTCCTTGGGCGTATTAAAACGGTTCAAACACGCTACCGTTACCCCAAAATCGGAAAAGCGCGCAAGGGCGGTATTGAAATGTTGCGAACAGAGCACCGTGGACGGACACATCAACGCCGCTTGTTTCCCCGCAAGCACGCAAAGGTATATCGCGCGGAAGGCGACTTCCGTCTTGCCGAACCCTACGTCTCCGCAAAGCAAGCGATCCATGACCTTCGGCGAACACATATCCGCCTTAATTTCCTGCACGGAGCTTGCCTGATCGGGTGTGAGTTCGTGCTGAAACGCGTCTTCAAACTCCTGCATGAATATCTCGTTTTCGGGGAAGGGATAACCGCGATTTTCCGCGCGTTCCGCGTACAGTTGTTTAAGATCGAACGCAAGCTTTTTTAAGGACGCTTTAACGCGCGCCTTTACCCGCTCGAAATCCGCTCCGCCGATCTTGCTGAGCGTGGGCGCGCTATCGCCCACGTATTTGGAAAGCACGTCCATACTTTCGGCGGGCACGTATAGCATATCGCCGTCTTTGTAGGCAACCGCGATATATTCCTTCGTACCGTCCGTCGTTTCGATCTTTTTCATACCGACGGCTTTACCGATACCGTGCGTTTCATGTACGACGTAATCCCCTACTTCGGGCGCGGAAAACATATCGCCACGCTTACGACGAATACGACGCGTATCACGAACTTTGGTATACAAATCCCCTGTACCGAGGATCGCGAGTTTGCAATCATGCAAAACTAGACCTTTATCGAGTTTGTCTTCTAAAATACAAACCCCTTTAAGCTTGGAAAGATCGTCTGGCAATTTTACCGTGGAAAGATATTCTTCGCCGAGCTTTTCAGCAAGTTTAACGGCGCGCGCGCTATCGCCGCAATAAAGCAGCACGCGATAATTGCCCTTCGTCCAGTTGGAAATATCCGTTAAAAGCGCGGGCACACCGTTGAGATACCGCGCCGTAGGCGTAGCCGAAAAATTAAACGTCCGCAGGGGTTGAAAGAAGAACGGATTACCCGTAAACGTCTGCATTGCCACGCGACGAACCTGCCCGATCTTATCCAAAAACGCCTGTTTTCCCACAAATTGTCCCTTGGAAAAATCAAACGCTTCCCCCCCGTCAAAAAGCCGATAAAAACGCTCTTCCTGTTCTTTGTACAGCGCGTTAAATTTATCCCAAACCGTTTTACTTTCGTCGAAAATCAGCACCGCGTTTTCGGGCAATATCGAGAAAAAATCCGTGCTGTTTTCCAGCAGGGGCATCAAAAATCCATCGTCGCACGTCTCATTCCCCAAAATTTCATCCGCGATCTCTCTTGCCCTCGTATACGCCTCCGACGTTTTGTACTTTTTCAAGCCCTTTTCCAAGGCGATTTTGATCCGTTCTTTATCGCGCTCGGTCACGATCACGTCGGTCGCCGACAGCACCGTAATCTCTTTCACGCCGACAAGCCGATTTCCCGTGGTAATATCGTAAGGTTTAATCTTCTCTACCGTATCCCCAAAAAAGTCTATGCGCACGGGATTTTCCGCGCCAACGGGATAAAGGTCCAAAATATCCCCGCGCAGCGCAAACGTACCGTGACTTTCCACTTCAAAAGTGCGCACGTACCCCATTTGCACGAGTAATTTCGGAATTTCCGCAAATTCGTAGTCTTCCCCTTCGATAAAGGTAATCGATGGCAAATTTTTAGGGAAAAGCTGACAAAGCGCGGAAATTTCCGCCGTAATGACTTCGCCGCCCTTTTGCAGCGCGTAAATACCGTCGATTCGTTTAAAAAGCGAATCCTTAGAAAGGGCTTTTCTATGAAGCAATACTTCATCCTTTGCCGCCAAAACCGACGTCTTTTTCCCCGACAGCGCAGCGATATTTTCCGCTGCCTTTTGCGCCGCCACGCCGTCCGCCGTAATATATACTACGGGATAGGGAGTAAGCCCCGCAAGCAAATATTTCAAAGAATCCGAAACGCCGAAAACCGCCGTGGGCGTACCACGGCGGAGCTCTTCCGCATATAAGGCGTATTCTTCGCCTATTTGTTCAAGCGTGAAAAAATCCCGTTTCATTCTTTGAAACCTTAGTTGTATTTACACATCACTTTTTCGATATCTAAACCGCGCGCAAATTCCGCCGCCGCTTCCCCCGCCTTATGGCAAGCGTCTGCAAACAACGGATAATCGTCCTTGCGGACTTCGGAAAGTACGTAATTGATAATGGGAATATTTACTTCTTCGTCGCGGATCCCGATACGGATACGGGGAAAATCTTTCAAACCCGTTTCCCCGATAATGCTACGCATACCGTTGTGCGTGCCTGCACTTCCGCCCGCGCGAATACGCACCTTGCCTTTGGGCAAATCGTAATCGTCATAGATCACGATCAGATTGCGCTCGTCAACTTTGTATTTCGCCATGAGCTGTTTGACCGCTCTGCCCGAATTATTCATATACGTCAAAGGGCGGGCAAGGATTACTTTTTCGCCGTTTATCTGCGCTTCGGCAACGCTTGCTTCACATTCCTTTTTCTTGAACTTCGCGCCCAAAAGCTGCGTTGCCTTATCTACGCCGATATAGCCCATATTATGAAAGGTTTTTTCGTATTTTTTATCAGGGTTACCGAGCCCTACGATCAGATACATCTTTTGTCCCCTTCGTGAAAATCACCGCCGCAAGATCGCGGCGGCAATTTCTTTCGTTCATTTTGATTAGTCGTACAATTTCGACATAGGTTTGTCGAGATATACGTTTTCGATCGCCGCAGCGAAAATATCCGCAACGGAAAGCACTTCGAATTTGTCCAGTTTCTTTTCGTCGGGAAGGTGGATCGTGTCGAGCATAACGAGTTTGGTAATCGCGGACTTGTCCAATCTTTCAATAGCGGGACCGCTGAGTACCGCGTGCGTACAGCCTGCGTACACTTCCGTAGCGCCTGCGTCCTTGATCGCCTGCGCGCCTTGGCAAAGCGTACCTGCCGTATCGATCATATCGTCGATCATAAGACATCTTTTACCCTTTACGTCACCGATAAGCAGGATTACTAACATAACGTTCACCTTAGGACGAGGCTTGTCGATGATAGCAATG
>JAZSJN010000050.1:0-3204 GCA_045534315.1 Candidatus Scatosoma sp. | reverse complement strand
AAAGCGTTTTACGGTGGCGGAATCTTCCACCAAAGCCACGACGATTTCGCCGTTTTCAGCGGTTTCTTGTTTACGAACGATAATTTTATCGCCGTTATAAATGCCCGCGTCAATCATAGACGTACCTTCTACGCGCAGCATGAACAGATCTTCGCCCTTAAATTCACCCGCGGGGAAAGTGTAATAATCTTCATAATTTTCGTATGCAAAAATCGGCTGACCTGCCGTAACCGTACCGATCAGCGGAATATTCACGCCCGAACTTCTGGTAAGCGTTACCGAACGTTTTTTATTGCTTGCTTTGTTTAAATAACCCTTATCTTGCAATTTCTGCAAGTAGCTATAAACGGTGGCGGTGGATTTGATACCACATTCTTTGCCGATTTCACGCACGGAAGGGGTGTATCCATTTTCTTCCGAAAACTTACGGATGTAATCCATAACCATAATCAATTTTTCTTGGCTGACCATAAAAACACCTCGCTTTTATATCATCTGTGTCTATTATAGCATACTTTTTCGATAAAAGCAAACAAATGTTTACGAAATTTGCTTGATTTTTTAATTTTTTTTGCTATAATATAGATAGGAAGTATTTGGAGGGCGAATTATGGAAAGAAAAATCGGCGATCCTTGCGTGTTGTATGATCGTGATTGTATTGGTTGTTTGGAGTGCGAAACTTGCGATCTTGATCCAAACAAAGTCTGCGATAACTGCGGAAAATGTATCGAAATGGACGACGTAGCGTCCATTAAAATTGATAAAATCTACACCGATCCCAACGAATATCACGAAAATTAAGATAAAAACGGAAACCTAAGCGGTTTCCGTTTTCATATTTCCGTTCTTTTTATAATAAATTCGGTAAATTTGTCCGCGTAACGAGCGGGGATCACCGCGTCAATCGTTTGCCCGTCGTCAGTAAACGCTGTATTTCTTTCCGTAATTAAAGGCTTTAACGGGGCATATTCGCCGATTTTGGCGTAGGGCACGAACAACGTGCAAAAGAGCAGTTCTTCGCGGAATTTCCGCAAAATTTCACGCTTTAAGGTATCGATTCCAAGGTTTTCTCTGGCGGATATCGCCACGCTACCATACGGTAAAGCCGTTTTATCCGCAACCATTTCACTCTTGTTCATAACGATAAGATAAGGGGAAGAAAATTGCAGATCTTCCAACGTGGAAAGGGTAGTTTGCAGTTGCATATCGTACTCGCCCGTGGCATCGCAAACAATCAGCGCCAAATCACAATGCAACGCGCTTTCCAACGTCGATTTAAACGCTTCAATGAGATTATGGGGTAGATCTTGCAAAAAACCGACCGTATCGACCAGTAAAAATTCCACTCCGTCGATGGAAAAATTGCGCGCGGTGGGGTCTAAAGTTGCGAAAAGCTCGTTTTTCACGTACACGTCCGCGCCCGTCAAAAGGTTCATTAGCGTTGATTTGCCTGTGTTGGTATAGCCAACGAGCGCGATCGTTTTTACGTTCGTTTTTTGCCTACGCGCCGTCTGTAAACAGCGACGTTTTTCCGTTTCTTTTAGGCGATTTTCCAGGTATTTTAATCGTCCGCGAATATATCGGCGATCGGTTTCGAGTTTAGTTTCACCAGGACCGCGCGTACCCACGCCGCCGCCAAGACGAGAAAGGGTTTCGCCTTTACCTTTTAGACGGGGGTAAAGGTATTTCAGCTGCGCCAACTCAACCTGCAATTTGCCTTCGCCGCTGTGGGCGTTTTTGGCAAAAATATCCAAAATTAAGGTGGTGCGATCGATTACTTTGCGTTTTTCAAGCGCCGCCGAGATATTTAACGTCTGCGAGGGGGAAAGTTCGCCGTTGAAAAGTACGGTAATGCCGTCCAAACCGTATAACCGTTCGTTTAATTCCTGCAATTTGCCCTCGCCGACGTAGGTCGCGGCGTTAATTTCGCGAATATTTTGATAAATCGTGCCTGCATATACAGCGCCCGCGCTTTCAATCAAAGATACCGCTTCCGCCTGTAAAACCTTGTATTTTGTGGCGTTTTCGCGCGTAATCGGCTGAATTATATAAATTTTTTCAATGCTATTGTCAATATTTTCGTGCATATGTTTCGTGTGTTATTCTTCATCGGGCGAAGTGGGGGGCGGCGTAACGGACGGCAGGGGCTCGTCGTTGCGCAATTTTACGATATTTGCTACGCGACGGCGATTTTCTTCCGTGATCGCGGCGTAATGTTTTTTGGTCGTATTGATGTCGCGATGCCCTAAAACGTCCGCTACGATATAGATATCGCCCGTTTCGTTGTACAACCGTGTGCCATAGGTACTACGCAATTTATGCGGCGTGATCTTCTTTAAAGGGGACACGAGTTTGCTGTATTTTTTTACTAAAATTTCAACAGTGCGAACGTTGATACGCTTGTATTGCATAGAAAGGAAAAACGCCTTTTCGTCCGACGGAATTTTCGGATCGTTCGATTTTTCCGCTATGTATTCTTGTAAGGCATATTTGACTTCGCTTGAAAAGAACAAAATGGCTTGATTTCCGCCTTTTCGGGTAACCAAAAAGGAATTTTCCTTGAAATTAAAACTGTCGTTATTCAAACCGACCAATTCGCTGATACGGATACCCGTGCCCAAAAACAGCGTTAAAATCGCCGTATCACGCACTTTTGTTTTGGTGTGATAACCAACGGCGTGGGGGGAAAGCCCTTGTCCGCTTTCCGCCGTCGAAATGAGTTTGGACACTTCGTTGGCGTCCAAACGAATAATTTCTTTATCATGCAGCTTGGGAGTGGGGACTTTCGCAGAATTATCGACTTCGATCATTCCCTTGCTGAAAAAGTATTTGAACATGGCGCGAACCGCCGAAAGTTTACGTGCTTTTGCTCGTTCGTCGCAGGAGAGATATTTATCTCGGAAACGATAGTGGGATAAATAGCTCAAAAACAGTTCAATATCATGATGATTGACGTCTTCAAGGTGTTTTAACGTCATATCTTGCATGGAAATACCGCGGTATTTTTTATTGATTAAAAAATCGAAGAAAATACGTAAATCGTAAGCGTATTTTAAGCGAGTTTGCGAACTTGTACGGCTTTCCACACCCAAAAAGTAATCGGAACAGAAAGGGGGGAGCTCGTCTAAGAGCTGTTCAATCTTTTCTAAGTCGCATATATTACGTTTGACATAGTAGTTATTATTTTTCATAAATTTATTATA
>JAZSJN010000072.1:0-14553 GCA_045534315.1 Candidatus Scatosoma sp. | reverse complement strand
AAACCTTATCTTTATAGCCGTTCAAGAAATTATAGACAGCTACGTTTTCCACTTTAAACGCTCTACCCGTTGCCGCCTCGAAATTCGCCGTCGGGTAGGTAGTGCTGTACGTCGTGTAATCAAACACCACGTTTCTCAGCGCGCCTGCGTCGTTCTGTCCGTAGATAAAGAACGGACTCTTTGCCCCGCTATTATGGTTTTGCACGTCCGTTATCTGTACGTAAACGTCCTGCACCGTACCCGTACCGGAATGAATCAAGTTTGCATACGCCCCGATTTTTGCGTTAATAAACGCAACGTTCTTAATCGTGCCGTCCATTACGCCAAACAACGAAGACTCGTAGTACATATTCGTAGCTTCTTTTGCCGGTTCATTTGCCGTATTGACTTGATAAGCGTTGAGATCTCCAAGCAAACCAGCTGCATTCGAGCGATAATTTTTCAAAGCATAACCTTTGCCGTCAAACGTGCCCTTGAAGCCCACCGAAGGCGTACCGAACGCAAATCCGCGATAAGGTGCCCATTCGTTGCCCGTATTCACCACGACGTCCGCACCAAGCGTATAATACCCGTCGCCGTTCATCGTATTTTCGCCGCCGATACCGCCGATACCTGCCGACGTTGCCGTCGCAAGGTTTGCGCCACGAAGAACTTCTTTCATCGCTTTTAACCCTGCCGTCGTCGTAATTTGGTTGGTTATCACCAAAACGGGAGCGGTAACCGTAAATTCTTTACCCTCGATGGTGAGGGCAAAGGTTGCCGTATATTCGCCGAACACGTCTTGCGTTTTTACCGCGAACGTGAGTTTACCGTCTGCAATCGTCCCCGTATAAACGTCGCTGCCGAGCGTTACCTGCGTTTCACCTTCTTCAACCGCCAAATCGCTAACACCCGAAAGGTCAATTACGGCGTTTGCGCTCTGTGCGTTAAAGGTAGTAGCCGTTGCGTTTTGAAAGAGAACGACGTCTTGTTCTTCCAATTCCGTTGCGACCGAGGCATAAACCTCGCCACAGTCTTCGCATTGATATTCGTTTTCCACCCAAACGGTTTCACCGTGTCCCTTTGCCGGGGCGTATTCATTGCCGCATCCGGGGCAAATTGCAGGCTCCGTACAGGTCGCCTCGCCGCCCGAACAAACGTGTATCGCGCGTACTTCCGTACAATATACCGTCGTCGTTTCGTCTGCTGGATTCAAGCTTGCAAAAATATACGCAAGGGTGCTTCCGTTTAAGGTAAATTGTATAACTTCGACGAACGTATCCCGAACGCTGACGTTCCAACCGTCCGTTCCCTTAACCATCGATACGTAATACGTACAATTTGCAGCAAGCATCACGCCACGAAGCGTCAGCTTTTTATCCGCGAAAATAGCAAAATTCAGCGTTTCTTGCTCCATATTCGACAGATCCAACGTTGCAAGTTTGCCTTTTTCAAAATTTTCCTTTTTGTAAACGGAGGCAAACCCGTTGGGAACTTCCTTTTCATCCGTAGGTACGGCGCTTTCTACCGCCGACCAAATCACTCTTTCCCCTGCAATATCCGAACGAACTGCACGCACTTCCGTTGCGTAAATATAAGCAGGTACGTCTGCCGTTTTACCACGAATCAACATCCAGTTCTTATCCGCACTTGCATTTCCGTTGCCGTATATAATTGTGGTTATACCGTTTTCAGGTCGATTGGTAGTACCGCCACTTGCGGTATACTCGGCAGCCCCGTCTGCGCTTTCCATCAAAACAAGCGTCGTGCCGTCTTCTTTAAGAACCTCTACCCGCCAAATCGTTTCTCCCAAGCGCGTCAAATGGAAGTAATTCCACTCTGCATTTTCGACCGCGTTTACAACGCTCGCATTCGTAGTTACCCCATTCAAACCGTACTGCCAAGCCGCGCCAACCAGTTTTACTGCAAACCAGACTTCATCAAAGGCGGAAAGGCTGTCGTTTCCGTAGGCGTTTAAGCCAAGCGCACCGCTCGTCCAGTTCGCACTGTTCGTATAAGCGTTTACAGCGGTAAAACCGTAAGGAGCCGTTACGCCGTATTCATCCGTATATGCCTGCAATCCAGAATTTGCACCGTTTGTTCTGAAAGCCGAAGATCCCGTCGCAAAAGTTTCTTTGAGCGCAGGCGCGACACCGCTTTCCACAGGCTGTTCGGGCGTCGGCGTTTCTTCGCCTACCACGCGCACTTCCGTGGAATAGAGTACCGCTCCATTCGCATAGGCATTTGCGCCGTTAGAGCGAATAACCACGCTCGCTCCGTCCGTGGCATTTGCAGAACCAGCGTCGTACAAAAGCTCTTTAATCGTCGTACCATTTTGATTCTCTAACGTAAAGATTTCCGTATCGTGATAACGCATTTCAATCGTCCAAACGGAAGCCGCCGTCTGCGTCAGATGGAAATAGATCCATCCGCCGTTTTTACCTATATCCGTATTCGTCGCAGAGAAAATTCTAATCCAAACGGAATTTTCAAATTTAAGCGCAAACCAAACGTCCGTATAATCGGTCAAAACTCTTTCGTTGTAGCCGTTCGTAAGCGCGTAGGATGCCGTCCAAGACGAGCTTGCAACGTATTTCGACACAGAAGTAAAGCCGAAAGGCGCGAATTCCGCACAATCCGCATTGATGTCAATATAGGTACTGTCCACCAACGCCGAAGAGATGAATTTCTTCGTTCCTTCCAAAGGCGGATACGCCGTGGTGTCCGCGATTTCTATTCCAATAATTTCAGTAGAATAAACGACGCAGGTATTCGGTGAGCTTTCACTCTTATAGTAATTATCCGTGTAAATATACACCGTCCAACCGTCCGCCGACGCATTATAGCCGCCGCGCATTACGTCGTGTAACGTCGAACCGCTTTGATTTTCATACGTCAACGTGCCACCGCTATACGAAAGCGTAATGGTCCAAACGGAAGGCGACGTTTGCGTCAATACGACGTTTACCCATTCATCGCTGATCTTTGTCCAGGTCTTGCTAAAATCCCAGGCAGTCCCCGTCGAAGCACGCGCCGCAACCGAACTGTTTTCAGCTTTCAACGCAAAACGAACTTCGCGATACGCCGAAATATCCGTCTTGGCGTATGCGCCAGCCCCCATATCGTAGCCGCTCCAATACTTCGTTCCCGTATATTTCGTGACCGTCGTAAAGCCGTCGGGTGCCGTTTCCGTGTTCGCCGTCCCAGCCAAAGCGGCACCGCTTGCAGACACCACGAACAACGACTCATCAACCGTATTTACGCTTTTCTTTACGCTAAACGTAGGCGTAAGCGTCAAAGGCATTGTGATTTCGCTCGTTGCAAAATCCCATTCTCTGCCATATTGATCCGTCCAACCATCAATTTGATATACGCCGTCGTTATATTCCATTTCGGGCTCTGTCAAAATCGACCCGTAGGTTGCCGTTTCCGATACTTCGCCCATAGGTAAATTGTAATTTACAGCAACCTCCTCGACGATATAGGGCGTAACCTGCGCTTTTACCTGCGCGGTTTGCTCCGTATCGGCGGTAACCGTACTAGCAACGTCCGACATAGATACCCATCTGTCTTCGCTCGTATAAGAATACGCCACACTGCCGTCCGCGTATTGCACGTAAGAGCGCGCTACGTATCTTGCGCCGTATGCCTTTTGGGGAATATTATACAGGTACGCCGTCGTTTTCATAAAACCGTCTTCTTCGGATACGTACCAAACGTCCGTCGTATCTACGTTCACGGGACGGTATTTTTCTTCCTTGTCCATATCGTCCAAGGTAAGCTCCCCATCGTAACGGATTTCGGGAACAATCAGCGTACCCGTTTTTACGCCACCTTCAAAATCCAACGCTTCATATTCGGCGTTTGCAAGGTGCGTATGAAAACGAAGTCCTGTTCCGTTTGCGTCGTTTATAAGACGGATACCTGCGCCGCTGATATAATAATCACCGTCCGCAATCGTTTTGACTTCGTTTGCCTTTACGGATTGCCTCCCGTTTGCCCCCAGCAAAACGCCCACGCCTGCACATACCATACACCCCAGTGCCGCCAAAGATAAACCGAGCTTTTTAAAAATCTTCTTCATCTTTACTCCTCCTTAATCCCACCAAGCACCGTTGTCTTCTTCGCCGTTTTCTTTGCTCAAACAAACAATATCCAGCGCGGAAAACGTCATCACTTCTACCTTCGGAGTTTCGTATATCGAACGCTCCTGTTGTATTATTTCTTTCGCCATATTTGCCTCCTTATCTTGTGACTTTTTCTGGCTTAATTTTTCTTTTGTTATTTCAAAGACGACCACGTCGCGTTTTTTAATATCGCCGCGCCGCCCTTTTTCATTTGTCCGCAACAAACTTTTTGAACAAGTCTTTCTTTGTGTTTTTGTCGTTGCAAAAACCTATTATAGACAATTGCCCACTTTCGCTCTATACTATCCTATCATAGGCACGCCTATATGCAAATATTTATTTGTTTGCATTATTTGTAAATTTGTTGTTTTTCACAACGTGTTTTTTTCTAAATATCGGGTCTTATTATCGGTTTTTTGTCATTTTAAGGCAATTATAACAAGATTTGCCTGATTTGGATTTTTCTTCCCTTTATAAAAATGTTTTTTCAATTTTTGTCTATTTACTAAAAACAGTTGCTTTTTTAGTGCAATCGTCTTATAATAAAATCACGGTAAAATCTTTTATTTTTATGCAATTTGCTCACAACCACACCGCTTAGGGGAAAAGGAGGATTTTTATGATTAAAACGTGGCTTACTCCGTATTTTTCTTTTAACGATATTTCTATTTACGATTTAGGCGAAGAAACGGAAGGTGCAATAAAGCCTAATCCCATTATGCAGCGTTCTTATTTCATTATCCATTTCATTTTGTCGGGCGAAGGCACCTATACCATCAAAACCGCCGATGGCGAAACGCGTAAATCTTTGCGTGCAGGCGACGTCTTCGCTATATACCCCTACGATTTTATTTCATATAAATCCAATCCCAACAACCCTATGCATTATTTCTGGGTGGATTTTAACGGCAACGAAGGCGAAAAAATATTGGAATATTTAGGGTTTTCGCATAACAATTTAGTTTTTAATCACAGCGATCCAAGCAAGGTTTACGACGCTTTTCTCCATTTTTTTGAAGCAAACAAGCAAAACGACAAATATCTTTTGTTGCTGAATTTTCTCTCTCTCGCAAACGTTATCCGCAAAGGAAATCACGCTATTTCCGAGCCGAAACATCAACCCAGAGACGCCTTATTCATTCGCGCTGAGCTATATATACAAAGGCATATTATGGATAACATTAAGGCGAGCGACGTAGCAAGTTTTTTACACCTGGATAGGAGCTATTTTTCTACGATTTTTAAGAAAGAATATAAGATGTCGCCCTACGCTTACATCAAGCAACACAAGCTGGAATTCGCGCAAAATTTATTGCGTAATACCAATTACAGCATACGAGAGATCGCAGATTTGTTAAACTTTAGCGACATTTATGCCTTCTCTTCCTTCTTCAAAAAGCATTGCGGCGTTTCCCCCACACAATACAAAAAAGACTTTCATATTAATCAATAATTTTCTATGCGAGTATTAAACGACACCTTGACTATACGAGCGCGGGCCTGCGGCGCGCGGTCAAGGTGTCGTCGCTTTTATCTACTAGATTTACCGACTTAAAGACCGAAAAAACGGTGGTTTTCGCGCTGACCCGCTTGCGAAATACCACCGTTTTCTTTTTTTCGAGATCCTCTTTAAGGCTTTTCGGACATTTCTGTAGCACAAAATGCGCCATGTACCCCCTTGTACCGGCGCTTTCCTTGTCGCAACTCTCGTTATATGAGCCTACGTTGTCTTTTACCCTACTCTTTTTTCTTTCCATAGTCCTTTATATCTCTTTCCCAATCCAATATTTCATCCCAAAGCACGTACTTTATCACAAAATCCAAATATGTTCCTACAATATCGTTATCACTCAATTCTTTACAAATCTCCGCAGGGATTCCCCTGCTATATACTACCTTCTCTCCCGTTTTCGTTATGTATTTCACCAAGTATCTCGCCGTTCCCCCACGCTTTAGAAGTATCGGATTTACTTCCTGAAAATCGGAGATACCAAAGCTATCGTCAAAGAACGTATTCCCATACCGAGTATCCATCCCACTCCTTTTTCTACTGTGCTGCCGTTTCCTTACAAGCTCTCCTATCATCTCCCCGTCAGGCACGTATATAAGCGCGTGGAAATGGATTGCTCCATTTTCTTCACCGTACTCAAATACGCCCATATACTTCCAGCCCCTGCGTGTATGCAAATTCGATAGGCATTTACGCAGTTTCTTCATAAAACTTTCCTGCGTATGCTTTTTAGGATCGCACGTGAACGTCACGAAATAATTCCAACGATTCATATTGACTTTGCGCTTAAACCTCTTAATGCGCTTCCATAGATTCCTTTTCTTTTTGTCCATTTTCTCCAAGATATATTTCCGCAAAGTGGAAGAAGCGGGATAGAGCTTCTCTAATCCCGCTTGTATGTAATCCGCCATATTATCGCCGCCTAAACCTTGGCGTTTCGCTTGGAAATACAGACTGTCGAAAGCAATATCAAAAGCCGTATTCGCAGGCTTTTTAGGCGGTCGTTTCCCTTTGCTACGCACAATTCGTGTCGCTACAGGATGACTCCCGTCGTGGTATATCTTATACATATGTTTTTCCGCAAACGGATTATCTCTTCTGTAATCCGCCGGTATTAAATATGGTTTCATTGTTTTATCCCCCCTAATATATAAGTGCACATTTTTTCATGATTTGGTCCGTTTTTTACGGATGTTTCACAAACTTTTTACAAAAAAATAAGCCTACCCTATAAACGGACATTTTTTTGCCGTTTGGCTCACTTTTCACAAAACTTTTGCAGAAAAACCCCTCTATCCCTAACATAGACATTTTTTTGCCGTTTGGTCCGCATTGTTGAAATTTTTATCCTTCCCACACTATTTAATTAGAGTTTTTTTACCCATTTTGCAACCAAAATTAAAAATATCTTTATATTTCTTGTTTTTTGCCTTGGCGTTGTGGCTATTCTCGCATAGCCCAAACCAAACGTCAACGGACAAAAACTTTTGACTTTATATGACAATAGCCGAGCATTTTTCTGCTCGGCTATTTTTTATGCTTTTTACAAAACTTTTTGTCTGCGTTTCCCTTTTCGTTGACTTTTGGAAACTCGTTCAATCCATACCTGCCCCCTCCATTTCACTTTTTAGGGATATAGAGCAGTCATTTATTAAAGACAAAAAGATTTCCTACTTGGGTGCAGCGTCACGCTGCTTTGGGCTATGCGTTCTTGCCCCTGCCGCTCGCGGCAAATAAAAAACTTGGAGGTATCCTCAATGCTTTATCAATCTCAAAACCCTTATAACGTCTTATCCGAAACCATATCTTTCGAGAACGTACAAAAAATGGCTGAAATGATTACACTCAAAACTCTGCGCGGTCGTTATGCGCTTGCGCGCCACAGCTTAGAAAGGCTCTACGTCGGCTTTGTCAAAGATTTAGACGAACGTAATAATCCCTCTCACGTATTTTCAGACGGGTATGACCTTGTGCAAAATGCCGTTTGTTTTCTCCTTGGATTTGTCGGGAAAAGCCTAAACGACGTCTATACCGTAAAAAACGGGAACGTGATCACCATTAAGAAAGCTACGTACACTTTGGTTGGGCGATATATCGATAGAATCCGCCGAAACGTTAACCGTTCCCGTGACATCAATGATTATACCGAAGAATTGTCCGTAGAAATCGATACGTACCAAGAAAAGGATTATACCGCGGTAGATAACACCATTGCGCGTATGGGGTTGAGCCCTTGTGAAAATGAAGTTTTAGATTGCTATATGGCAGGAATGTCTTGCTGTGAAATCGCAGACTTTCTTGATATCGACCGTGTGACTGTCTGGCGTAGAAGACAGCGCGTACAAGTAAAATACAAAGCGTTATTCAATTTATTTTAAGTTTTTTTCCATAAATGTGAGCCAAAAGCCTTTTTTGCGTGCAATTTAAGGGTAGAGACAAAATTTATATAAAAATTTCCGCCAAATGCGGACCAAACGACATTTTTCTGTCCGTTTTAATAGTAGAAACAAAAAATAATCCGCAAAAAGCGGACCAAATGCCCTTTTTTTGTCTGTATTAGGGGTAGAGGGAAAAATTTGACTCTTCTGAATGCTGAAAAATGCGCCCGATTTCTTCATTTTTTTCTCTACTTATATATCGAAAAAATATTGATAAAACAAAAATCTTCTATTTAGGTTGCATTTTATCTATTTTTCCCTAATTAAACGGTATAAGGAAAATCACGGCAAAAGTGAACGCGTTTATGCTTCCCGACGGGGAAGTTGACCTAATTTTTCTATAAGGAGGTTCATGACAAATCAAGAATTAAAAATATCTGCTACTTACATCAAGAAACTTGCGTCCTTCCCCGACGCAGAAGATAGAATTTCACTCTACTTAGACAGTCTTTTTGCTACTCAACCGCAAAAGGACACTTTTAACGAGCCTGAAAACAGTAAATCAAAAGCTGTTTCCTCGTTATTACATTTTACATATAAGGAAATTAAAAATATGGCTACTACATTTAAAAAAGTATTTATCGCAAACGGTCTTGCTGCACACGTCATTAAAAAAGAAAGCGGAAAAAACTCTTACTGCTATGAAATCCGCTATCGCGCAAATGGTTATTGCATTATAACGTCTTCCACCAATCTACAAAAGGCAAAAGAAAAATTCCTTGCCAAAACCACGCCTACGGAGATCAATAAATATTATGTTGGCAAAATCAACAAAGTCGAGGATTGTAGAACTCTTAAAGAATTCGCTTTATTTTTCTTCGAAAAACATCGCAAAGAAAAAGTTGCAGCACAAACCTATAAATGCGATTTAAATCGTATAAACAAATATATTTTCCCCGCATTTGGAGATATGAATATAAGACAAATCACTCCAGACAAATGCCAAACGTTAATAGAAGGTATTCAAGCTGAAGGCAAAGGCAAAACCGCCGACGAAATTTATTCGTTATTATCAATCATTTTCAAAGGCGCAATCGCATATGGAATTATCACAAAATCCCCTCTCGCTATCGTACAAATTCAAAAACACGTTTATCAACACGGCGTTGCTTTAAGTAAAGATGAAGAAAAACTTCTTTTAACGCGTTTAATCGAGCCAGATTTTAAGATTGCAGCCGCAATCGCATTATATACTGGTTTGCGCCCTAACGAGCTTGAAACAGCCCAAATTAAGGGTGATTTTATCATTGCTATAAATAGTAAACGTAAAAACAAGAAAGTCGAGTACAAACGCATTCCTATTATTGATGCGTTGCGCCCTTATCTTAAAAACGGTATCCCCGTTCTTCCAACACCGCAATTACTTCGTAGAAGAGTCTCCGCCGCTTTACCCAATCATAAATTATATGATTTGCGTACAACGTTTTACACACGTTGCGACGAATATGGCGTTTCACAGCCCGCAAGAGATGAGTTCGTTGGACATTCGGGCGGTGCATTAACAAATGCGTATCGCGACCTTTCCGACGAGTATCTTTTGAAAGAAGCTAGGAAATTAAACGAATGGAAGTGATTTTGTTCACCAAATTGTTCACCAAACCATCCCCAAAACGCAATTTTGCATAGAATAATTATGCAAAAACACAAAAAAATCAGGCATTTATGCATACTTTTTTGCATAAATGCCCTATTTTGGTTGAGGCGACGGGACTTGAACCCACGACCTTTTGGTCCCTAACCAAACGCGCTACCAAGCTGCGCTACGCCTCAATGTATGCCGCTCGTCACCCGAACAGCATTACCATTATACCTATACTTTCCTTTTTAGTCAAGCATTTTTTCACGCATTTTTGAACTTTTTTAAAAAATTTCCGCGTAATCTTCCTGCGCGGTGTTTGCCATAATGCCTTACAGTTTCAATCGCAGCAATGCTACGAGTTTCGCCCCAAACACTCCCGTCGGATAAATCATAAAGAACGCAACCAGCCCAACCGCAAGAACAATCCCCGCCCATGCGATCACAGGCGCGCATTTATCCAAAAGTTTCGTTTTCTTTATCAGCAAAATCGCTCCCGCCAAAACGATAAGCGCCACCAACAAACCTGCGCCCGTATATTTTACGTAAGGTGACGAATATGCGAACCGTACGACGTTTTTGCCCTCTTCCAATTCCACCATCAAGAAATTCAAATCGTTATCAACAAGCTCCGCCTTTTTGCCGTTGACCGTCACCGTATACCCTTTGGACGCAACAAAGCTCAAAAACAAATATTCGCCGTCTTTTTCCGCTGTGACCGTAGCGGTAATTTCTCCCGCGCCCACCTGCACGTCCGCCGCTTTGCTATGCAAATACTCGCTAGTTTGCATTACCATTTCATTGGTAATTTCCGTCGAAGAACCGTCGTATTTTTTATCGTTTAAGAAATCGTATAACGCCTTCAAATTCTTTTTGCGATTACCAGGGCTGTTTTCCTTATTTTCTACGACGAATTTATACGGGTCGACGTCGCCACTTATGCGATAGCCCATCGGGAATACCGCTTTATTTTCATAAGCATAGTATCCGCCCGAGCCCACGTGAATAGGTTTCCCTTTGTCGTTCAATACCTGCTTTCCGTTTTCATCCAAATCGTACACTTTTTCAACGTACGCCTTGTCCGTATTAACGCCGTATTGTTCTTCAAATTCTACTTTCGTTTTTACCGTTTCGCCACCGCTAGTCCTACTGCTGTTGGGAACGTACATATACTTGTATCCCAAGAAAGAATCCGCAAACAGATCCGCGCGGTACGACCACGAATAGTTGTGTTGCCCTTTAAAACTTGCGCTACCGCCCTGATACCCGAACAAAGCTCTGCACTCGTAATTATCCGCGTCAATAATGGACGAAAAAACGGAAAAAGAATTGGTATCGCCGGGGAAAGAAACGCAATCCGACCATACGTTTTCCAAGCGCACGGCGTTCTTACCGTTGACTTTTTTATAATACATACGCCCGAAATCTTTCGTACGATAATGGCCATCGTCCTGTTCGGAAATCGTCGCCGACATCCTTTTATAGTCTTCCAACGCGTTATGCTGCGTAGAACGGTTTCCTTCCACCATCAATCCGCAACTAAATAGGGTTTGCACGCTCAAAAGCACCGACATCACGATCGACAACGTGCGAACGGACAGTTTTTTGCCCGAAATCAGCCAACCGCCAACCAACAACGCCAAACCTATGATAAAGAACGGAATACAGATTAACTCCGCCCCACCCAACGAATGGGCAAACGAACCCGGAACGTTACGCAGGTTATAAACAAGATCCAAATGTTTATATTTATTATAGAAATTATTGCCCGCAGTAGTGTCGCTGTTGATAAACCAACTGAAAAAGCAAAGCAACGCCAATGCAACGATTGCCAACGCACCCACGCCGATCATGACGTACGTCCATACGCGCACTTCGTCCTTTGTCACGGGCTTTTCCTTTTTTACAGCTGTTTTTTCGGTTGATTGCGATATGTGTACGGGGTTTTGATCCATTCCACACGGTTCATCGCTGTCTACATACAATCGTTTACCGTCGTATGCGCGCCCCTTTTCATAGCATAATTCATTTAAACAAAGGCATGCTCCCCCCATAAAATATACGGCGTTTAAAAAACCAAACCGCAAAGCATAGGAAAAGTACGAGCCCATATTTAAGAGCAGCATAGATTCGTCCACCAACACGGGCAATAGCGTCAACGCCCCTGCCGTGAGCATAAATTTCGCCATGGAAGATTTTAATCCGTTGCGGAAGAACCAAGCGACCGTCAACGCCACAAACGCCGCGTCCGCAAGGATATACGTCCCTTTGCGATAGAAATATTCGGTGAACCGTCCCGTGAACGTCTGTAAAGGATCGCTGGAACTAGTCAACTCATTCTTTGCCGTATCATAGCCAAACCAAATCATGTCGAAAATACCGCCGCCGCGACTACTGCGCAAGAACGCCACGAGCGCAGGGATTAAAATGGGCAACGACATGACAACCGCAAGCAAAAACGCCACGCAAAGTCGCGCAATAAATTTATATCTGCGTTCTTTTTCCACACAGAACAAAGCGTAAGCGATCAACGCGGGGAAAACCGTGAACAGCGCAAAGCTAGCAATAGAAAAGTGGGTATAGATACAACAGGAAACGAGTACGGAGAACCGCCAAAAACTACCCGTTTTGACAAAGCGGCAAAACGCCCCTACGCAAAAGGGAGTATAAATCAATAAATCGAGCCACGCAATGAAAGTGCTCGCCACGAACGCATAACCGCAAAACGCATATACGATACCGATTATTACGCTGAGATATTCGGGAATATTTTTAAACAGTTTTCGAACGAACCAAGTGCCCGCAAAACCCACTGTCGCCAACTTAAAACCAACGACAAACGCCGCCGTGTATACGACGTTTCCTTCGCCACAAACCAAAAACAGCACGCTAAACGGACTGACGAAAGTATACAAAAACATACCCGTTACATCCGCGCCGCCCATAATCGAATAGCTGTACGTCAGTGAAGATTTGCCTTTTAATACGTCGAAAATATGTTCGAAAAACGGACAGATCTGTGCGGAAAAATCATAACTTGCCGCCGTGTATTTTTTCGAGAACGGATATACGCCGTACACCCAAGACGTAAGAAAATATAAGCCAAGCAAAATGATCGGCGTTAAAAACAACGCAAAATTTTTATCAAAAAACGCATTGAGTTTCTTCAAAAAGGGAGTCGTCCCCTTGTTTCCCAAATCATTGCCCTTCGGCTCTTCTTTTTCTGTTGTCGTTACCGTCGTTTCCACAATCGTTTCAACGGTTTCTTCGGCGTACGCCGTGTTTTCTTGCATATCCATATCCTTATTGTAACATGTTTCCCATTTTCTGTCAAGAATATTTCTTATCGGCACAAAAAAACGGAGCGGGCTTTTTCCCGCTCCGCTTATTCTTAAATTTTATTCACGATTATTAGCCATTGTGCGAAATCCACCAATGGCAATCCTCGCAAACGTACGCTCTGCAACCCGTACAATAATCGCTTTCCGCCGCCGTCAAACCGCAATCATCGCAATAAATTACAACCGTGCTCCCCGTAGGCAACGCAATCGTCTGTGCCTGATCACTGAAATCCTCAGCATAGACCGAAGAGTTCATATACACGGTCATACTTTGACCCTGCGCCGAAACCGAAACCTTAACGTTGTAAGAAACTTCTACGCGCGTTAATTTGTCGTTTTTCACCGTAAAGATCAAGTTTGCGTTAAGATCTTCCACGCGAATACCTTTAAATACAGCGATTATTTGGTTAAATGTCGCGGCTTCACCCATTGGAAGCACTTCGCCAATCGTCATTTCGGCAAACATCCCTTCGATCAGCCCTACCATCGACGACAGAGTAACCGTTTCGTCTTCCATCGCCATTTGCACAAGATTATCCACAGTCAAAGCGCCATATTCGCCGACGAGATCCGCCACGCTCGTATTGACGATCATATCCGCCATTTCCGTGCCAACTTCTTCCACCAAAACGTCGTAAACGCCAGGTTCGGCAAAAATCGCATCCTTTACTTCCTGCAAACGCATGCCGCTCGCGTTATACAGTTCGTTGTCTATACTGTTCACGAGTGCCCCGACCGTATAGCTGCCCTTATCCTTAATCGCGCCCGTAAAAGCCTGCCACGTCAATTCTTCGTCGATATATCCAAGGGCATAGTTGACGACGTCGCCCACTTTCGTATTCACGGACAAATTGCCAACGTAGGAGAAAATATCATTCAATTCCTTTTTCAAATCAAGCGTAACGCGAGTGGTATCCCCCTTTTGTATCAAGGTAAATTCGTCGTTTAAAATAGTCTTGATCAAATCGGTAGGAAGTTCGGGTATAGCAATTTCGCCTTCTGCTGCCATAATTTCTTCCAGGATATCCGATAAATCGCTTTCCATATCGCCCGAAAATTCTTCAAAAATATAATCTAAAGCAGGACGAGAAGATTTTTCAAAAACCTTGCCCGTCGTATCCATTTCATCCTGCGTATATGCAAAACCGTCGATCAAATACGCCGACAGCGTTTGCGTGTCGTCATAATTCATACCTTGCCCCGACATCTTTTCATAGATGCTCGCGCTCAGTTTCGCGTCCAAATTTGCTTGATTAAGATTTGCCGTAGCCGTGATCGATATGCCGTTTTCCATACTCATCCCCGACATACTTTGTCCCGACTTCATCGACATTCCGAAATCGAACGACTGCACGTCCGCAAGGGATTCCACAATCGAATCGCCGAGAGCAAGCACCTGATCCGCCGTAATGTTACTCTTTTCTTCCGTGTCACCCTTACCGCCGCAAGCCGTTACGGTAGAAAAGGTAAACGCTGCTGACAAAGCGAACGCGGAAATTTTCCAAAATTTCTTCATATTCTTGTCCTCCATATATAAATTTTTACATCTTTATCATATCATTATAAAGTCGGAGGCCAAGCG
>JAZSJN010000161.1:0-4033 GCA_045534315.1 Candidatus Scatosoma sp. | reverse complement strand
TATTGGGTTTGCAGACCTCAATTTTATTATACCAAAAGGAGTTTTTATTCTCAAGAATTATATGTGTAACATTTCCTGAACCCCGCGTCTAACGCGGGGTATTACTATACAAAAAAACACCGAAACGGATTAGCGTTTCGGTGTTTTTTACTTTGATCTTTATTTCTTGTTTTTCTTCTTTTTATCTTTTATCGAGCCGACTGCGCTAACCACGATTGCGCCACCAAGCGCCAAAGTCGATACCGCCAAGAAAGTAATACCCAAAGCATTTTCTTTCCACCAGTTCTTTTTTATCGTTACCGTAGGTTCTTCAGGTTTTGAAGGAGATCCTTCCACGTCTTCCGGTACAAAAGGTTGTATCAATTCTTCTAACTCGTCGTACGTCATACTGCCTTCTTTCAAGAATACGACTTCGCCGTTTTCGTCCACGATTGCCGTAGACGGCAACGCGCCTGCAAACCCGTAATTGGCGTATACGTCATTTTGCGAAACGTCATAGAACCCAAACGTAAACGCATAATCCGCCCACGTTTCATACGCTCCTGCACCCGCCTGTTTATTCATCCAATCGCACAAGCCTTCGTATCCACCTTTTGCGTTTTCCCCCGTGATTATCACAACGTCGACGTAATCGGCATAGTTTTCTTGCAAGCGGCTAAAATAGGGCATTTCCTCTTTACACGGCGCGCAATACGTCGCCCAAAAATTGATAACCGTTACTTTTTCTTGCTTGGACATCACAAACTCTTCGCCGTCTATTTTCAATTTTTCGTCTTCAACATAGTACGTCCGCAACGTAAAATCGGGTGCAATATCTCCAACGACAAGCGTAGGTTCGGGTGTGTTATCCACGAAATTGAAATAAATCAACGCTCCGCCGAGCGCAACCCCCGCCAACGAGCCTGCAACGATTTTCAAAACCTTATTTCTGTTCATCGCGCACCTCCACGTTGGATTGCTCCGCGTCTTTAGCAATATTTTCCGACGTAGTCGCAGGCTTGATCATAGACGCAAGCGGTTTTAATTCCGTCTGCGCGGGCGCGTCTGCGTCGTTTCCGCGCACAAATAATTTTGAACCTTTCCAAGAAATTGCTTTTACAGGGCAAACGGAAATACATTCGCCGCATTGAATACATTCGTGGTCGCCCACCTTTTTCGTATCCATTTTACATACGCCGATACAAAGTCCGCAATCGGTACATTTGTTTTTATCCAATTTTACGCCAAGCAACGCGATTTTACAGAAGAACCCATACAGCGCGCCAAGCGGACAAAGGAAACGGCAGAAAATACGGAACACGAAAATACTGCCCACCACGATCAGCACGAGCAACATAAATTTCCACGTAAACAACGGGCCGAGAATCCCCAATAAGCCGCGATTTGCCTTATTAGACAGTAAACCGATACCACCCTCAAACGTACCCGCAGGACAAATAAACTCGCAAAAACCGGGCGCAAAATACACCAAAGGAACTACGATTACCAACGCAATCAAAATGACGTATTTAAAATACGACAACACGCGCGTCGCCCTATTCTTCTTCAATTTCGGCGTTTTGATCTTATACAAAAGCTCCTGTCCAAGCCCTACGGGGCACAAGAAACCGCAAATCGTTCTACCCAAGGTCAACCCGAACAAGATGATAATTCCAAGCATGTACGTAGGCGCGCGCGTACCGCTTTCTGCCAACGCGTTTTGGAGCGCGCCCAAAGGGCAAGAACCGATCGCGCCGGGGCAGGAATAACAATTGAGCCCGGGCACACAGGCATTTTTTGTGTTGCCTTTATAAATACTGCCGCTGATAAACCCTTTTATATTGGCATTGTACAGCAATGCGGCGTACACCTGTATCAAACGCCGTTTCGTCGGCAGGTGATTCACTATCCATTTTTTGATTTTTCCGAAAAATTTCTTCATACGTTTTTAACCCAAACCAATACATTGCGTACAAATTTTAATCGCCTTTTCGATAACTGCGTGCATGCCGCCGTTTGTGATACCCCAAATCAAAAATACAAATCCTACCGTCCCCACAACGCCGCGTATAATCCACAAAAATTTATTGGATTTGACAAAACGCATCACTTTACACGTCTGTTTTTCTTCCTCGGTTGTTTTTGCCGTTACGCGAACGCCGTTCAAGGCGTTTTGCGTGATTTTTTGTTTGAGTTTTTCTTCCTTTTTCTTGCCAAGAATATCCCCGACAATCACCGCCGCCATCAAAAGCATCGCCGCGCCACCACACCAAATTAACACGCGCAACAAACGATCGGTCATGCCGTTGTTCTCCGTAAAGATCTTTTCGGGTAATACGGGCGCATAACTCTTATCAAAAAGATATACCAAACTGACGATAACGGCAACAAGGGCAAACGCCAACGCCAAACACCCAACCGTCAAACCGATAACGTCCGACGTTTCTAAACGCCGCGACGTCCCGTTCTTAGGCAAACGTTTTTCCAAACGCCGAATCCGTTCTCTCGTTTCAAAATACGGTTTTACCCTTTCCTTTTCGTCGGGATATACGTATCCAAGCACGATATTCACAAACAGCGCAAGCACCCAAACAATAACGGGTACTGAAATTTGGACAAAATGCTCGGATATTCTCGCCGCGGTGTACGCGCCGTGTTCCGCCGACCGAAAGATCGACCACGCCTGCATAATGAAAAGTATCCCTACGAGCCCCGTCAATATCGAAAAACAAAGCCCGTATACCGATTTCAACAGACGTTTTCTGTTTTCTTGCATAATTTTTCCTGCCTTTTCCCTCGCATTAAAAGCGACGAAACATACTTTCACATTATATAATATTATACCGCATCTACGCCACTTTGTCAAGTAATCTTTTTTTGTTTTTAACAATTAATAAAATCCCACCGATTTCCCACTTTTTCCGATCGTAATTTTGTGAAAAACAGATAAAAATATTGAAAGATGCCCCTTTTTTTCTTGTCATTTTATCCTTTATATTGTATAATAAAAATAGCATGTAATATAAGGGGTATTATACTTTGTAAACAGTACGGTTCATATTTGCTTACCCCAAAAAACACCTTATCGGAAATTTATTATTTTACGGAGTTTTTTATGAAAAAACACTTGATCACATTATTACTCTCCCTGTCGTTTGCTTTCACCTTGGCAGGCGCGGTTGCTTGTGGCAAAGACAATTCGTCGCAAGCTACGTCCGACAGCTCCAGTTCGGAATCGTCGTCAAGCAGCGAATCCATTAACACAGAACCCTGCACCGTTACTTTTGAAAATGGCGAGGGGTATTCCTTTAATGCAAACGTAAACAACGGAGATCAACTCCCCGGCGGTCAAATGCTGACCTTCACGGTAGAAGTAGGCGGCTTGTACACGGGCGAACCAATCGTATACGTCAATGACGTACCCACTTCCCCCAATGCAGACGGAACGTATTCTGTCCGCGTTACGGAAGACGTCAATATTCGCGCAACGGGCATCCGCAAGGATAGTTCCAACATGCAAGGTACGGGCGCTTTCGAATCTCCTTTCCTCGTATCAAAGCCCATCGACCTGTTGTATATTGCCGAGCAGGTAAACAGCGGAAATCGTACTTATCAAACGGCGGCCTACATCCTTACTAACGATATTGACTGTAAGGGTATCGAATTGGAAGTCATCGGTAACGATCCCGATAACGATAAATATTTCAGCGGCTCTTTCACGTCCGACTACGATCCGGAGACAGGCGAAAATTATCGTTATTCGATTTCCAATTTCACGATCAATACCGAGGGCACAAACTACGTTGGTCTTTTCGGCGCAGTCTTTGCCGATCTCAGCATCCAAAACAGCGGTTTCTTCTACGGTATCACGCTGAAAGATTTCGAAATCAACGCCAATATGTACACCTCCAATGCGGCAACGCAGACGATCGCCTGCGGTTCGTTGGTCGGCTACGGCGTAGGTACGACGATGTATCTTTGCGAATCTTCCAACGGCAAAATCAATATATCGGGCGACTCCGGTTACTTCTCTTTTGTCGGCGGTCTGATCGGC
>JAZSJN010000045.1:0-5327 GCA_045534315.1 Candidatus Scatosoma sp. | reverse complement strand
ACCCGCTTGGCCTCCGACTTCCCCTATGTTCTCGCAGATGGAAGGTTTAGTGGTCGACAAGGGCATTACCCTTTGCGATTTAAAGGGCATGCTTGACGAGTTTGCAAGAAAGATTTTCGGCGACAAGGTAAAAACGAGACTTCGCCCCTCCTACTTCCCCTTTACCGAACCCTCGGTAGAAGTTGACGTAAGTTGCTTTGAGTGTGGCGGAAAGGGTTGCCGTCTTTGCAAGGGCACGGGTTGGATCGAAGTGCTTGGCGCGGGTATGGTCAACCGCCGCGTTTTAGAAAATTGCAACGTAGATCCCGACGAATATACGGGCTTTGCGTTCGGTATGGGTATCGAGCGTATCGCAATGCTGAAATACGGTATCAATAATATCAAGACGTTGTTTGAAAACGATACCCGTTTCTTGGAACAGTTTGAAGACTAAAACGGGGAATCTGCTTGCATCTTGCTCCGTTTACGGTAAAAGCGGGGCTGCATAAATAAAGGAGAAAATAAAAAAATGAAAGCACCTTTCAGTTGGTTAAAAGATTACGTAGATATAGACGTTACCGCGCAGGAGCTTGCGGAAAAGCTCTTTTCGTGCGGTTTTGAAGTAGAAGAACTTTCCTATCTTGGCGAGAAAATCAATCGCGTTGTGGTAGGCGAAATCAAGGCTCTTACCCCCCACCCCGACAGCGATCACATGCAGATCTGCGTAGTGGATTGCGGGGAAGAATACGGCAGAGATTTGCAAATCGTCACGGGCGCACCCAACGTGTACGTGGGCATGAAAACGCCTTGCGCGCTCGATAATTCGACGGTGGTAGAAAGCAATCCTGCCATGCTCGAAAAGAATCCCGACGGGATCAAAAAGATCAAAAAAGGAAAACTTCGTGGTGTAGAATCGTTTGGTATGCTTTGCTCGGGCGAAGAACTGGGCATCAACGACGATTTTTACCCCGGTGCGGAGGTCAACGGATTGCTCGATCTTGAAAAGGACGCGCCCGTGGGTGAAGATATTAAAAAAATCGTCGGTTTGGACGATTGGATTTTTGATATTTCCATCACGGCAAACCGCCCCGATTGTCAATGCATTTTGGGTATCGCGCGCGAAGTGGCAGCGGTGTTGAATAAACCGTTCAAAGCGCCCGACTTTTCCTACACGGCGCATAAGACGAATGCCGCGCCCGTTGCGGTGGAAGTGGCTGCGCCCGATCTTTGTCCCCGCTACGTAGGGCACTACGTAGAAAACGTTACGGGTGGCGTTTCGCCTGCTTGGATGCGCAAACGTTTGGCGTTGTCTGGTATTCGTTCGATATCGCCGATCGTCGATATCACGAACTTCGTGTTGCTTGAAATGGGACAACCCATGCACGCGTTTGACGCGGATGATATCGGGGATAGAAAGATTGTTGTGCGTCGCGCAACCAAAGGCGAAAAAATTGTAACGCTCGACGAAAAGGAATTTACGTTGACGACGGACAATCTCGTTATTTGCGACGGTAAAAAACCCGTTGCGCTTGCGGGGATTATGGGCGGCTTGAACAGCGAAATTAAGGATACGACCAAAAACGTGTTTTTTGAATCGGCAAAGTTTGCGCGCGACAACGTCAGAAAAACTTCCCGTGCGCTCGGTCAATCGTCCGATTCTTCGTCCCGATTTGAAAAGGGCGTGGACGCGTACACCAACGCGCTTGGTATGGACAGAGCGTTGCACTTGATTGAAGAGCTGGGTTGCGGCGTAGTAACGGATATGCGTGAAGACGTATGCGCGGTTTCCCTTGCGCCTCGCAAAATGACCGCAAACGTGTCGAAAATAAACGCTTTGCTGGGAATTGAAGTACCCAACGACGAAATCTTGTCGATTTTGACGAGATTGAATTTCAAACCCGAAATCAACGGCGACGAATTGACGGTGGAAATCCCCGGTTATCGCGACGACGTGGACGGGTATCCCGATTTGGCGGAAGAGATTATCCGTATGTACGGGTATGAACATATTCAGCCGACGTTCTTGGATCAGGCGAAAGTAACGGGCGGCGGCTTGACTGACGAACAGAAAAAGGAATTGCATTTAAAGAACGTTTTGCGCACGCAAGGTTTCTTTGAAGCGTACAATTATTCTTTCTATTCGCCCAAGGACCTGGATTTGATGAAAGTACCTGCGGACGGGGCGGAAAGAAACGCTGTGCGTATTCTCAACCCGATCAGCGAAGAATTGTCCATTATGCGTACGTTCCTTGCACCGTCTATGCTCGGTAACGCCGTGCGGAATATCCGCCGCGGCAACGACGAAGGCAGAGAATTTGAAATTGCAAACGTGTACGTTCCCCGCAATACGTCGGAAAGCGAACAGCCCGAAGAACGCAAGCATATCGTTTTGGGTGTTTGGGGGGGCAAAAACGATTTCTTTGATATGAAAGGCGCGATCGAACGAATTGCGGAAGTTTTCCATCTGTCGTTTACGTATGAAAGAGCGGAAAAATCTTATCTGCATCCCGGCGTTTCTGCGTCTGTGATTTTGGACGGCGAAACGGTCGGTTGCTTTGGTGAACTCGATCCGTCTATCGCGCTTTCGCTTGGCTTGGATAAAAAAGTGTATCTTGGCGAGTTGGATATTGCGGCGATCGCCGATAAACTTGACGACGGCGTTCGCTATAAGAATTTGCCGAAATTCCCTGCGGTAAAACGCGACCTTGCGCTGATTGCGGACGAAAAATTGACGTGCGCGGAAATCGAAGACGTACTGATGCACTCTTGTAAATACGTGACGGCGGCGAAGTTGTTCGACGTATATCGCGGCGGTCAAGTGCCCGCGGGTAAAAAGAGTATGGCGTTCACGCTGACGTTTACGCCTGATAGCAACGTGGAAAAGGCCTTCACGCCCGAAACGTTGGACGGCTACGTGAAGAAAATTCTCGGCAATTTGAAATTTAAGCTGGGGATTGAACTTCGATAAAATAACAAGACGGGAGTCTTCCGTGAAAAGAGAAGGTAGAATTGCACAATTTGGATTTTTCAACGTTGACAAACCGTCGGGGATCGTATCTTCGGCGGTCGTCAACAAGCTGAAATGGTTGACGGGCGTACCTTGCGGACACATGGGCACGCTCGATCCTTTGGCGAGCGGTGTTTTGCCTGTCGGCGTTGGTAATGCCGCGCGTCTTTTTGATTATTTTTTAGAAAAGGAAAAGGAATATATCGCGGAGTTCACTTTTGGCGTGGATTCGGATACGCTCGATTCGACGGGGGTATTAAGCGTGGGCGGTCGTATCCCTAATGAAAGAGAAATTGCAGACGTTTTACCTGCTTTTTTCGGGGATATTATGCAAGTACCGCCCAAATACAGCGCGAAGAACGTAAACGGCAGACGCGGTTACGAATTAGCGCGCGCAGGTGTGGAATTTGAGCTTGCGGCAAAAAAAGTGCATATCTATGGTATGGAAATTTTGGGCAAAAGTGAAGAAAAGGCGGACGCGTATCGCATCAAAATCCGTTGCGGCGGGGGGACGTATATCCGTTCTTTGGCGCGGGATATAGCCGCGGCATTGGGTACGAAAGCGGTCATGAGTTCCCTGTTGCGCACGCAAAGCGGTGTGTTTACCTTGGAAAAATCTATACCGTTTTCCTTTTTGGAAAAAGATCCGTCCGTGGAAGAATTGCAAAAATATTTAATTCCGACCGAAAGCGTATTGCCGTTTGAAGAGTTGTTCTTGACGGAAAAACAAGCGGAAAAGCTGTACAATGGGCAGCGTATTGCGGTGGAACAAACGGACGGCTTGTATAAAATTTATAAAGACGGCGGTTTTTACGGGATCGCCGAAGTATCAAAAGGCTTGGCAAAGGCAAAGACGAAATTATGTTAAAAACGGTTTGGTTGACGGACAAAAAGGATACGGTGCAGGGGGTAGCGATGCTCCTTGGCGGTTTTGACGGGTTGCATTTGGGACACCGTCAGCTCCTTTCGCGCGCAAAAGAAAGTGGTTTGCCCGTCGGCGTGATGACTATCGTCGGGGGGAAAGGCCAAAAAAGCCTGTTCACCTTTACCGAACGGGAGTGTATTTTTCAAGAAAACGGCGCAGATTTTGTGTTTGAACTGCCCTTTGCAGAGATTAAAGATCTTTCCGCGGACGAATTTATACGGCTTTTGCAGACGGAATTTTTTCCGCGCGTATTCGTATGCGGCGAAGATTTCCGCTTTGGCGCGGGAGCAAAAGGTAGCGTCCAAACGTTGAAAAGCATGGATACGGTACGCGTTGAAGTTCTTCCGTTGGTGGAAATAAACGGCGAAAAGGTGAGTAGCAGCACGGTAAAAAAGTATCTTGAAAAGGGTGATGTGACAACGGCAAACGCACTTTTGGGCGAAAACTTTTTCTTGCTTGGAAAAGTGATAAAAGATAGGCAAGTGGGCAGAACGCTTGGTTTTCCGACAGCCAATATTTTGTATCCTAGCGAAAAATTCCCCCTAAAAGAAGGCGTTTACGAAACGAAAATTTGCGTTGACGGCGACACGTATCGGGGGATTACCAATTACGGCGCGCGCCCGACCTTTGACAATTCTGACGTTTTAACCGAAACGTATATAGACGAATTTAGCGGTGATTTGTACGGAAAAACCTTGAAAATTGAATTTGTGCAATATCTGCGTGATATCCAAAAATTTGACAGCGTGGACGAATTGAAAGAACAGCTTGCAAAAGATATAGGGAGAATAAAAAAACATGATTAAATTTGGACCAAGCGGTAACAGCGAAAGTTTTTATGCGGCGGGCTATTCGCACACCGAAGAAGCGGCTGCGTTTGTAAAAGAGCGCGGTTTGGACTGTTTTGAATATTTGTTTGGGCGGGGGGTACGCATGTCGGAAGACAAGGCGATTTCCATCGGCGAAGCTTTCCAAAACGCGGGAGTGGAAATTTCCGCGCATGCGCCGTACTTTATCAATTTTGCGAACCCCGACGACGAAATGGCGGCAAAATCCTACGGCTACGTACTCGACACGGCGAAACTCATGCGTCAAATGCGGGGCAAAAGAGTGGTATTCCACCCCGCGGCGCAAGGCAAAGCGACGCGAGAGGACGCCGTTGCGCTTACCGAAGAGCGGCTGAAAATTCTTCGTGATATGATTTACGAAAGCGGTTTGGAAGACATGATTTTTTGTCCTGAAACGATGGGCAAAATTGCGCAAATAGGGACGGTTGAAGAGGTTGTCCGCTTTTGCAAAATCGATCCCGTCTTCACCCCTTGCGTGGATTTTGGACATATCAACGCGCGGGAGCAGGGCTCGCTGAAAACGGTCGAGGATTACAAGAGTCGTTTGCAATATATGATCGACGAGCTT
>JAZSJN010000103.1:0-2074 GCA_045534315.1 Candidatus Scatosoma sp. | reverse complement strand
TTCCACGACCTAGTAAAAGGGGATATAACGGTAACGGAAACCAACCAAGACGTTGCCATTTCGAGACCGGATGGGACCCCTTCCTATCACTTCGCGCTCGCGTTCGACGCCCATTTTATGCGCACGACGCTCGTTATCCGCGGCGAAGAATGGCTCTCGTCCCTGCCCATTCATATCGAGCTTTTCAAGGTGCTTGGGTTCAAACTTCCCAAATACGGGCATAACTGTTCGATACAAAAAATTGACGGCGATACCCGTCGCAAGCTTTCCAAACGTAAAGATCCCGAGGCGTCTTTGACGTTCTATCGCGAACAGGGTTATCACCCTACGGCGGTTCGTACGTACATGATGACCTTGCTCAATTCCAACTTTGAAGAATGGCTGCTTAAATTCCCCGACAAGCCCTTGGACGAATTTAAATATTCCATTGGCAAAATGGGCAAGAGCGGCGCTCTGTTTGACATTTTGAAACTCAATGATATTTCTAAGACTTATATGTCTACGCTGTCGGCGGAAGAAATGTTCGATTTCCTTGCCGATTGGACAAACGAATTTGGCACGGACGCGCAAAAGGCGTACTTTGCGGATAAAGATTATCTTTGCAAAGTGCTTACCCTTTGCATGGGTATCGGCGGAAAGAAACGCAGAAAGGACTTTGTGTGCGCAAAACAAGCGGTGGAAATGATCGAATATTTCTTCGATAACACCTTTGCGCCTACGTACGAATACCGTTTTGACAATGCAACCGTCAACAAAATTCTTTGCGGTTTTAAGGCGACCTATGACGTAGCGGACGATATGCCTACTTGGTTTGAAAAGGTAAAGGCGATCGCAACGGAAAGCGGTTTTGCAACGGATATGAAAGCGTACAAAGCAGACCCTACGGCGTATCCCGGCAACGTGTCGGACGTAGCGGAAATGTTGCGTATTGCCACGACGGGGCTTTCCAATACGCCCGATCTTTGGACGATCATGCAAATTTTGGGCGCGGAACGTACGGATTCCCGTCTTGAAAAAGCGATTGAAAGTCTTTAATTTATAGCGGTAACAACGAGTGGTAATATCGTAAAATACTCGCGGACGGGTTCTGTATATAAACCTATCCGCGAGTATTTTAATGTCTGTTTTTTACAATATAAATAATTTTATTACGCGCAATTACCAATCAAACCCGAACAGTTCGTTGGGCGTGATCTCTAAACGTTGACAAAGATACACGATTTTTTCGTAATCAAGCTGTATCTTGCCCGTTTCATATTCGCTGTAATCGGACTGGTACTTGTTCAATTCCTGTGCGATTTGTTTTTGTGTAATACCTTTTGCTTTTCTTGCGGTTTTCAGGTTATCCCCAACTGTTCTTGCAATATCCTTCATATTATTTTCTCCTACCCTTATCCCTTATAAAATTATAGGGAAAAATCATTAAAATTACTAGACATATAGGAAAAAATCCTATATAATTATGACAATACAAGAAATTGTATGGATAATTAACAAAAAGGAGGCAGTCTTATGGGAAAGGGACAGGCGATTGCAGGATTTGTTTGTGCGATTGTCGGATTGGTATTTGGTTTTATACCAGGCATTTTTGCGTTGTTGGGGCTTCCCCTCGCAATCGTGGGCTTGGTATTGTCAGTAATCGGTGGTAAAAAACTGAAAGCGAATAACCAACCGAACGGTATTGCAACGGCAGGTATGGTTCTTGGTATTATCGCAACGGTTTTCACCGCGATTACGTTCTTTGCGTGCGGTGTTTGCGTATTGGCAGCGGCAGAAGTTATTTATTAATAAGAAGGAAAAAACGGCTTTTACCGAATTTCGGTTAAGCCGTTTTTTAATAAGATTTATGAAAAATTCGTTTGTTCTATTTGGAAAGACGATCCAATTATATGGGGTTTGTTTTTACGGGGGGATCGCGTTGGCGGTTCTTTTAGGTTTTCTTTTGGCGAAAAAGAACCAGGTGGACCTGTTTAATTTCCTTTGTTGCGTGGTGTATACAAGTCGGATCGTAGCCATGTCGTTCTGTGTGCCAAGGAGTGGGCCATTAGTATTGTCTTCCTAAGACCGCTTGGCC
>JAZSJN010000012.1:0-3431 GCA_045534315.1 Candidatus Scatosoma sp. | reverse complement strand
CCGATAATACCCGCTACGTGCACACCATGATTGGAATACGAAGGATATACGTCGGGATCGTCGTCTGCATAGTCGTATGCAAACGGCACTTTCTCGCTGACGTACACTTCGTTGACGTTGAGCGAGCCCGAACGTTTTTCCGCCTCTAAATCCACCGCGCCGTTAAGCTTGTCTTGAACGTCCTGCTGCGACCAAGCTACGGCTACGTTTTCGCTTTCAAAACGTTGGAACGCGTTATGCGTATAGTCCAAGCCCGTATCGAGAACGGCAACTACCGTACCTGCGCCGTATTCCGCCGCATATTCGGACGAATCGTAAATACCCGTTTTATACACGTCCGTTTCGTTGGTAACTACTCCCGAACCGACCGCATAATTTTCCACCGTTTTGGGCTCTGCATACGCCGTCGTGATAACCGCGCTCTTTACCCCCGACATTTCTTTAATGTCTTTTACGTATTTGGTATCCACTTCGATCGCAACCGCGTTGATGACCGTGTCGTACTCTCTTTCCAAGGTATAGGGAATACCCTTTTTGGAGAGCGCGCGCAAAAATGCGGTTTGCTCGTTTGCAACGTCGATCGCCGCCATTTCCCCAGCGAACGATTGTACGTATTCGCTGAGCTTTTCGCCCTTAGCGCGATCCGCCAAAGGTTTTTCCGATAACGTTACCATTACCGTACGCGTTTCGTATTTAGGAGCAACGTCCTCTGCGCGCAAAACGCTGTCGTTGAAATTTTCTTCCACGATCTTGGACGTATCGAATTGCCCCGTAACGTTTTTGAGTTTTGCGCCAGAATCGGTTGTCGTGGTTGCCGCATTTGCTATCGCGTCGTTTTTCGACAATTTTAACCCGTACTCCAACGCTAACGTCGACGCCATCATCAAAGATAACGCCGCGCAAGCTATCCGCTTTACTGATTTCTTCATATAGCCTCCTGAGTTTTCACCCTTTGTTTATCGTGTGTACAGAGCATACGCGCATGTGCTTTTTTTGCAGTCTGCGCAATACCCCTATTTTCAGTCTATTTTATTTTATACTGAAACGCAACTTTTGTCAAGGCTTTTTCCCTTGTGATACAAATCGCTTTTCGTTTTTTTGTGAAATTTTTGTGAGAAATAATTTCTCTGGAAAGAATTAGACGGAAAAGCCCCTTTTCTTAGAGGAAAAAATGTTAAAAGATGGTGTAAAAAGGTTTGACTTTTAAAAATCTATCTGTTATAATGATTGCGTTTATCGGATGACCGAAATAAACAATCGAGGCGTAGCGCAGCTGGTAGCGCGCCGCGTTCGGGACGCTGAGGCCGTGGGTTCGATCCCCGTCGCCTCGACCAAACCAGCCGTATCACCACAGGTGGTACGGCTGTTTTTGATTCTACGGCTTGCGACGGGGAGCGAGGGTGGGAGCCGTTTTGCGGGAGCAAAACGCTTTGCCTTACGGAACTTGGGTTACGGAAAAAACCAATGGCAAAGGACGACGTTGATAACGTCGGAGCGGGGCGCGCCGCTAAAGGCGCAATCCCCGTCGCCTCGACCAAAAACCCGTGAAAATCAAACGATTTTCACGGGTTTTTCATTGCTTATTTTTATTGACTTTTTCAATTTCCCTTTTCTTTGTTTACTGCGTATCAAATTTTGAGGGGTGACGATTGATTTCGTCACCCCTCTTTCATGTCATTTATTTTGTACACGCTTTTTCTTTTGCTCTGTAAGCTCAAAACTAACGCTTACAAGGAATCGCACAACGTCTTCAGGCGCATCAGGCAATAAAACCGAAACCCAATGTAGCTTGTTCATGTGATATGCGGGATACACTCCGTCCGCTACGCCAAAGGAACAGGACAATTCCATCGGCACTTTCAAATTGACCACGTCTATCACTTCATCACTATCAAGTCCAAACTTTCTCCGCGATAATTTCATCAACAAAGCATACCACTTGCGATTGTCTTTATGCCGAAGCACAGCCGTTTCAAAATCATCGCTAAACGGACAGTCGGGCGTTGTGCCGTACGTATTCAAACAATGTTCAAGAAATTCTTGTTTCGTCATTTCCTTTCCTCTACAAATTGGAATATGTCAGTATCTATTCCCATAAATCGACTTCGCTTTTTCCGTATATTTCTTTACGAACTCGGTCTTTGCGTTTGTATAAGCATCTCGATTATGCTCGTATTCTTTCCATAACGAAAGCTTTAATTTTTCATACTCTTTTGCGATATCGGGAAACTCGATAAGATAATCTCTAAAATACAATTCATCGTTATCTCCCGCATATCTCAAATGCAGATGAAATACTCTCTCGGCAAATCCGTTTTCGGTATATCCTTTATTAAAAGAAATCCTATCTTCGCTTTGCGACATACAAATATAGCCGTTGTTTTCAAGCAAAGCTTTATAATCAAGCAGGTTGCTTTCCTTTGGAACTTCTACAAGGATATCAATAATCGGTTTTGCCCATATAGCAGGGATTGCCGTACTTCCTATATGACTTATTTTTTCGACCTGCGGAAGAATGTTTTTCAATAGTCTTTCTTCTTCCAAATACCATTCTTTCCAGTCTTCTTGATGTTTGGTTAAAATGATAGGAAACAACTGCCACAGTTCTTCCAAACTCATTTCTGATAATTTCTTGCCCATAATACACTCCGTCAAATTGGAATTTATTTAATGCTTATATTTCCTGTTTATTGAGTATATTATCTTTTTCTGTTATTTCGCGAATAACTCGGCACGGATTTCCCACCGCTAAACTATTCGCTGGAATATTCTTTGTAACAACCGAACCTGCGCCGATTACCGAACCGTCCCCAATTGTTACACCACCGCAAATTGTTACGTTTGCGGCAATCCAACAATTATTGCCGATGGTTATAGGTTTTGTATATTCTAAATTAGTTACATTTCCAGTAGTTTGATTATAAAATGAATTTCTTTCTTGATAACGTAAGGGGTGAATGGCTGTTAAAAGAGAAACGTTAGGACCGATAAATACGTTTTCCCCGATCGTTACTTTCCCTTCGTCTAAAACGGTAAAATTGAAATTTGCATAACTGCCTTTTCCGATAAACGTATTTACGCCAAAATCAAAATAAATCGGACCTTGCAAATATATATTTTCGCCCTTATTTGGCAACAACTCATTCAAAATCTTTTCCCGTTCTTCCACGTCTGTTTCAAACGTGTCGTTATAAAGTTTGCAAAGTTTGTGGGCTTTTGTTCTTTCTTCCACCATACCTTCGGTGAAAGGGTCGTAAATCATCCCACCTTTCAACATTTTTTCGTGTTCTGTCATATCTATTCTCCTGCAAGTTCTTATTTATCGGTGATTTTATTATATCAAAAAAGCAAATTTAATTCAAGCACTTTTGCGCAGAAGTGAATTGTCAATAGAAGTGCAACACTTTTAAGAAAGATTTTGCAATTCTAAG
>JAZSJN010000150.1:0-20345 GCA_045534315.1 Candidatus Scatosoma sp. | reverse complement strand
GATTGTCGATATCAATATGGGCTGTCCCGTTCCTAAAATCTATAAAAACGGCGAAGGTAGCGCGTTGCTGGAAAACCCGCTTTTGGCGGAAAAAATCGTCAAAGAATGTGTAAAAAGCGGCAAAATTATCACGGTAAAGTTCCGCATCGGAATCACGGCGGACAAGCTGATCACGGCGGAATTTGCAAAGCGAATGGAAGGGGCTGGGGCGAGCCTTATTACCGTGCACGGCAGGACGAAAGAAAAAATTTACGCAGGCGACGTGAATTTTGCAGAGATTGCGGCGGCGAAAAGGGCGGTGAAAATTCCCGTAATTGCCAACGGCGGGGTGTTTTCCAATGCGGACGCGGAGCGTTTGATCGGCGAAACGGGCGCGGACGGCGTTATGGTGGCGCGCGCGGCGTTGTTTCATCCGCAAATATTTTGTGAATTGACGGGTACGCCGACGGAAAGCAAACTGCAAATGTTTGAAAAACAGCTAAAATGGACGGGGACGGTATGCGACGAACGCTTTACAACGGTGTTTATGCGTAAGATGGCGGCATTTTACGTCAAGGGCGAAAAGGGCGCGGCGGCGTATAAAGATCGCCTATTTTCCGCGCAAAATCCCGACGAGATTTTGACAATCGCCAAAGAGATTTGGGGATAAATTACATAATTAAAGGCAAAAAAACACGACCGCATCGGTCGTGTTTTCCTTTTGCCATGAAACGAATTTATTCTTCGTCTATACGTTCTATACCGTCCGTTTCGTCCGTGTTTTCGTCCACGTATGCGGGCGCGTTTGCAAGTTCAATGACGTTTTTAATTTTTTTCAAAACTTCCGTTTTTCCATAACCCGTTTCCGAGCTAGTTGCAATGAGATTCAAAGGGGCAAGGTATAAATCGGCGGCAATCGCGCGGATATGTTCTTTTAATTTCATGCGCGACAGCTTGTCCGACTTGGTCAAGGTTACCGTAAACGGCAACGTATGATAATGCAGATATTCAATCATTTGCACGTCGTCCGCCGTGGGATCGTGGCGAGAATCGACTAGCATAAATACGTGCGCGATTTTTTCTTTGTCCTTAAAAAAATCGTCTAGAGTTTTTGCCCATTTTTCCTTTTCGCCTTTTGATACGCGCGCAAAGCCGTACCCTGGCAGGTCGGCAAGGATAAATTCGCCAAAGTCGAAATAATTGACAAGGCGGGTACGCCCCGGTTCGCTACTCGTTTTCGCTAACTTTTTACGGTTTGCCAGCATATTGATAAAGGAACTTTTTCCCACGTTCGATTTACCGCACACGGCGATCATCGGCTTGTCGGGGGTGATAAATTGTTCTTTTTTCGCCGCCGAAGTGATAAACGTTGCGTTTTTGATCACCAAGGGGGGCTGTTTTTCTTCGTTTGTATATTTCTTTTCGTACATGCTGTACTCCTTTTACGGTAAGCGCAATCGAATTGCAAATGCATGGGGGTTACGGCAAAAATTTAACAGCGTACACCGTCGCGGTGTGTTTCGTCCATAGGTGGAACAACCTTCGCTTTACGTGGCTTTTTCACCGTTTTGGGCTTGTCCGCCGCCTGCGCGCAAAAGTCGCCGCTTTCCAAAACCAGCGCAAACACTTCGTCGACGTTGGATACGGGGACGAAATGAACGTCCCGTTTCAACACTTCGGGCAGTTCTTCAATTTCGCGGGCGTTGCCCTGCGGAATAATTACCGTTTTTATGCCCAAACGTCGCGCCGCCAACGCTTTTTCCTTTAAGCCGCCAATCGGCAAAACTTTGCCACGCAGGGTGATTTCACCCGTCATTGCAATCTCTCCGCTCGCCTTTTTATCGGTAAGCACGGACAGGATCGCCGTGGCGATGGTAATACCTGCGCTCGGTCCGTCCTTAGGGGTAGCCCCTTCAGGAACGTGGATATGCAGATCGATCTCGCTAAATTTTTGCGTGGGAATATCGTATTTTTCCGCATGAGAACGGATATAGGACAGGGCGGCAAGCGCGGATTCTTTCATAACGTCGCCGAGTTTTCCCGTCAGTTTAATCTCGCCTTTGCCGGGCATTGCCGTACATTCTACGGTCAGCGTCGTGCCGCCGACCGCCGTCCAAGCCAACCCCGTTACTGCGCCCACTTCCGCTGCGTTCTTTTGATCGTCTTTTTTATAGCGGGGCGCGCCTAAAAGTTCGGTTACTTTCGCGCTGTCCACCGTTACCAAAGGCAGCGTTTTATCGTTTGCATACTGTACCGCGATTTTGCGGCAAAGACTTCCCACCGTGCGTTCCAAGGTACGTACGCCCGCTTCGCGGGTATACCCGTCGATCGCCGCGGTGATGCCGTCCTGCGTAAACGTCGCGTTGTTGTCTGTCAAACCGTTCGCCGCAAGTTGCTTGGGTACGAGATACCGCCGCGCGATTTCCGTCTTTTCTTCCATGGTATAGCCCGACAACTCGATAATTTCCATGCGGTCGCGTAAGGGACCGGGGATCGTGTCTAAGCTATTCGCCGTTGTGATGAACATGACTTTGCTCAAATCGTACGGAGCTTCTAAATAGCGATCGCGGAAAGTCGCGTTCTGTTCGGGATCGAGCACTTCCAGCAGTGCGCTGGCGGGATCGCCGTGCATATCCGACGTGATTTTGTCGATTTCGTCGAGCAAGAACACGGGGTTGATCGAACCTGCATTTTTCATGCCGTAGAGAATACGCCCAGGCATTGCGCCGATATACGTTCGGCGATGACCGCGAATTTCCGCCTCGTCCTTGACGCCGCCAAGGCTCATGCGGACGAATTTTCTATTCAACGCGCGCGCGATTGATTGCGCAATACTCGTCTTGCCCACGCCGGGAGGCCCGACAAAACACAAAATAGGCGCTTTCATGCTGCCCGTCAGCTTTAATACGGCAAGATATTCCGTAATGCGCTGTTTGATTTTTTCCAAACCGTAATGGTCCTTGTCCAAAACGGCAACGCAATCGGCAAGGCTTTCCGGGTCCTGCGTTTCTTCCGTCCAAGGCAACGCCAAAACCTGTTCCAAATACCCTGTGATTACGGTATACTCGGCAGAAGACGAGGGCATTTTTCCCAAACGCCCGACTTCTTTCAGGCATTTTTCTTCCAGATCCTTAGGCAGGTTTTTCGCCAAAATCTTTTCGCGCAATTCCTCTTCTTCTTTCTCGTCGTCGCCAAGTTCGGTATGGATCGCTTTAACCTGTTCACGCAGGAAATATTCCTTTTGGTTTTTGTCGATATTTTGACGTACCGCCGTCGCGATTTTCTTTTCAATCTTGGAAATTTCCAGTTCGTCGTTTAAGCATTGTTCAAAACGTTTTAACCGTTCAACAACCTTGTTTTCTTCCAAAAGCTGTTGTTTGATTTCCAAGCGTACCCGCATAGCGGACAGCGCAATATCCACGTATTCGTCGGCGTCTTGACAGCGGTCTAATCTGCCCGCAACTTCCTTACTGATTTTGCCGTCGGTGGCAAGCACGTCTTTCACGAGCGCTTTCGCCGTGCGAAGATACGCCTCTTCCAACACTTCGTCGCCACGTATCGCGGTAAGGGGATCGCAGACGGCGTACATGTAACCGCCTTCTTCGTCAAAATTCACGCCGCGTGCTTTCGCGCGGTATAAGCCTTCGCAAAGTACACGAATAACGCCGCCGGTAAGCTGCGCCACTTGCTTAATTTTGGCTACGCACCCGATTGTGTATACGTCGCTGGGTAAAATCTCGTCTTTTTCCGTTTCGCGCTGGGTTAAAATCAATACCATACGATCGCTTGTAGAGGCGCGGTCAATGGCTTTGAGCGTCATATCCCGCCCGACTTCAAACGAAACGTTGGTATGCGGAAACGCCACCTTGCCACGCAGGGGCACGATGGGCAAAAGATTGGTTGTTTTCATTTCTTTTTCCGTGTAATTTTCCATAGTATTTATTATTACCCTGATAGGGGGTTTTTCAAACGCTGTGAAAGGACAAAAAAGGGCGGAAATCCTTTCCACCCTTGTTTCTTTTCACAACCGAACGGTTATCGACGGTCACGGTCGTTACGTTCGTTTTTTTCTCAGTCTTCTTTATCCGCAGGGTTTGTAGAACCGTAGGAATAGTTATAATTGTAGTAGTAATACTTTTTATAACCGCCGTAGAACTTGCCTGCTTTTGGCTGCTTATAATCGTTTACGACAACGCCGAGTACGTTTGCCTTTGCAAAGTTTAACGTGCCAAGCGCGCGTTCGATGTCGCTGATATAGGATACCTGGTGGCGGCAAACGAGCACGACGCCGTCCGTTTCAGATGCAACCGCAAGTGCGTCGGAAAGGATAAGAACGGGGGGCGTGTCGATAATAACGTAATCGTATTGGGAGCGAAGCTCGCTAAGAAGACTCTTCATTTCGTCGCTTTCGAGCAGCTCGTAAGGCTTGGGCGAGTGGGTGCCGCAAGTGATATACGAAAGATTGTTGTTGATATGGGAGTGGTGAATGACCTGCGACAAGGTGTTTTGACCAGACAGATAATCGGATAAACCAGGGTAAGATTTGCGTTTGAAATATTTTGCAACTCTGCCTTTACGAATATCGGCGTCTATCAAAATAACTTTTGCGTCGGATTGCGCGAACATAAGCGCAAGGTTTGCCGTGACGGTCGTCTTCCCATCTTCGGGGTATGCGGAAGTAGTCATAATGACAACACCGCCGTCCTTTTTGGGGACGGAAACCGACAGTGCCGCTTTCAAATTACGGAACGCTTCGGTAACGTCGAAGGGGGTATTATCGTTCAAAAGATATTCGTGGCGTTGGGAATGATGCGATTCCGTTGTCTTGCGGGAACGTTTTGCATGAGAACGCGAAGAACGCTTTGCGGTGAATTTAGAAAAGAGTCCCATTATTTACCCTCCTTGTTCTGCTTATTTGCAGCGCCTTTTTTCGAGGTGACGTTGTCGTTCATTTCAATCGTAGGAACGATACCCAGAACGGGAACGTGGAATTCTCTGGTGATCACGTCGCAATCGCGCAAACGTTTGTCCGATCTATCCACGATAATAATAATCACACAGGCAACTACGCCTACTGCAAACGCCATTAAAATTGCCGATTTGATCGCCTGACTTCTCGTAAAGCCAACGTTGGTTTGATGGATGGTATCGTTACGGGAAATTCTTTGGCAATTCGTGCCCGTATAGCCCGAGGGGATTGCCATGTTCGCTTCGACGTATTCGGGAACGACTTCTTTTACGATCGCGTATACTTCGTTTGCAAATTCTTTGTTTGCGTCGCCGTAAACGGAAATGTTTGCATAGATAAAGCTACGCGCAAATTTGCTAGCGTCTTCTCTGTCTTCATCGGCAAGCAAGAACGAGAAATGGGTAGCCGCAGCGAATTTAGAGTGCATACTCTTATATTTTGCCGTTTCGCTCCAAAGATCAAGCACTTTCGAGCGGGAATTCTGCGCGGTTTTTTGCGCGTTGCTCAGCGCAATGTTGCCGCCGTTTACGTTGCTAAGCGCAATCGTCAAATCGTTGTTTGCGCGGCTGGCTTTGCTATACGCGTCTACCAAAGCGGGATGCTTTGCCAATTCTTCTTCCGTAAGCTTAGAATATTTTACTTCGTCAAAGGAGCTTTCGGGCCCGGGGAAAGCTTTGCCCCACGCGTCGTCCAATTCGTCCATTGCGGTAGTATAAGCGCTAATTGCTGCAAGATAGGAGTTTTGCGCTACAAGCAGCGACTCTTCCGCATCGATAATCTTTTGCACTTCGGGGATAGCCGCATCGATCGCTGTGTTAAGTTTTGCCGCCAAAACCGTTTCCGATTCGCCCGTCCAAACGTCTTTCATGGGCAGGTATTTATAAAGAGCCTTTTCTCCATCCGAAAGATCGTCGGTGTCTTGGCTGCGGAGGAGCATTTCTTCGGCAAAAGCGTCTTCATTGAGCAATTTGACCATGTTGTCCATAATATGCTCGCCATACGCGCCGTAAACGCCGTATTCGCTACCGCTGGTGTTCAGCCCGCTGCCGTCCGCCGACATAGTGGGGTTTTCGGGGTTTACGTAGAAACGGAGCTGCGAACCGTAATATTTTACGTCCTTTGTCTGCCATACCGAGAATGCGCCGCCGATAAAAGCGCCGATGATCACAAGCAAAAGCAAGAGTTTGATTTTGCTTAAAAGAAGATGCACGATATCCATCAAGCTGATGCCTTCTTCTTTTTGAACGTTTTTCTCCATTGTATTCTCCTTGCCTAAGTTTTACTTTCTTCTTTTGCCGTTATTCTTTCGCGTGCGCAAGCGCCACGCGCCCGCACATTAAATAAAAGCCATACACGCTTATTATAGCATTTTCTCTGTTCCTTGTAAAGTGTTTTTAATAGAAAACGCAAAATAAACGCGCGAGTCCGTTGAAAAAAATTACCAAAGAAAACCCGTCCGCTTATATGCGGACGGGTACAGTTTTTTGCATTTTTGTCTTATTCAAGGCGTTGCGCTTTTTCCGGTATAATCGCCGCGTCGTTTTCGCCGCGTACGGTGAAATAATCTTCCTTATAGGTTTTGTGGGGGATAAAATAGAGTTGTTTATCCTTCCAGCGGCCGTTCAGCTCTTTGGCAAAGAGTTTTTCTTCAAAAATCAAGCGCATGATTTTTTCGTTCAATTCGATAATCGCCTTCGTATGTCCTTGGGCGAAACAATCGAGAATGTCTGCCCGCAAACTGGTAATTACGAAAATATCGTCGCGGACGTAGCCTTTCCCCTCGCAATGTTCGCAGGGTTTAACAAGGTAGAAATGGGAATCGTGCCCAAGCCGTTTGCGCGTGAATTGCGTAATGCAAAGTTCGCTCATGGGGAGCACGTTGCATTTTGCTCGGTCAAAAGAGAGCGCTGTCTTTAAGGTTTCGGTTACCGCTTCTTTATGAGCTTCGTCTACCATATCGATAAAATCGACGACGACGATCCCGCCGATATTTCGGAGGCGCACTTGCCGAGCGATTTCCTTTGCGGCGGTAAGATTGACGTCGAAAACCGTTTCTTCCAGATTATTTTTCCCGACGTAGCTACCCGTGTTCACGTCTACGACGGTTAAAGCTTCGGTATGTTCGATAACGAGATATGCGCCGTTTTCCAAGGCAACGGTAGGGCTCGCCGTACCGTAGAACAAAGGCATGATGCCGTATTCTCGCAACATGGAGCGATTGCCTTGATAAAGGATCAGTTTCCGTTCGGAAATGTCGCGACGGAGTTTGACAAGGCGCAACAAGCGATCGTATAATTCCTTATCCCCAACGTGGAAAGCGGAGATGTCTTCCCCGTAAGAATCGCGCAGAACGCGCAGGGGCAGGTCTTCGTCTTCGTATAAAACCGAACCGACGGGGGCTGTTTTTGCCGTTTCCAACGTTTCAGCATAGAGTTTTTTAAGGAAAATAGCTTCTGCTTTTAACTGTTTTTCCGTAGCAAACGGGGCTTGCGTGCGAACGATAAACCCTTCGTCTGTGCTTTCGCGCATCTTCTCGGCGGTCATAAGCAGGTCTTCCCGTACAGTTTCGTCTGTGATTTTTCGGGAAATGCCAAGGAAGTCGGTGTTTGGCAAATAGATCATCGTCTTACCGACGAACGAAAGATGGGTGGTGACTTTCGCGCCTTTATTGCCACGGGGGGGCTTAGTCACTTGTACGATAACTTCGTCGCCGATTTGCAAATCTAAAGGGCGGTTATCCACTTTTTCGGGGGTTGCGTCGTCGTATTTGGTGCAATCGGTATAGCTTTCGTCTATGGAAAGATAACAGTTTTTTTCCAAACCGCAATTGATAAATACGGCGTTCATGCCCGAAAGAACGTTGGTCACTTTGCCCTTGTAAATATTACCCACGCAGGACGTTCTCGGTTCTTTTTCGCAGGAAAATTCTGCTAATTTTCCGTCTTCGACCAAAGCGGCAAACTGCTGGCCGCAATAACGGTCCAAAAACCATTCTCTTTTGATTTCTTTTTTCATCGTCCTTTCCTTTCGCGGAGCGTTTCGTTATCGTCGGACTCGTGATTTTTGCGCCGTAACGTCGGTTGTTTTCGACTGTGCAAAAAACCACGCAAGCAGTAGTATAACACACAAAACCCGCTTTTGGCAAGAAGTTTTGTGCATTTTTTGACATTTTTTGCCCCGTTTAAAGGGTTTTTCTTTCCGTTTTTTGTTCGATTTTGTCATTCTTGCACAGTTCAGATAGGGGGGTGTATGGACTTGCTGCGGATAGAAAATATTCGGAAAGTTCGTTTTGCGGCAGATCGAACAGGTGATTTTCTTGCTCGTCGTATACTTCCAAAATCAGATAACTGCCGCGGGATAAAAAGCGTAGAGCGTCCTTTGTCGGGCAGGTGGCGGATACAGCAACTCGTTTGATTTCCACGCCACGCTGCAAAGCGTTTTTACAGGAAAGGTCCATGCGGGCATACGTCGCCGATTTATCGCGGTTGCCAAACGTGCCGATTGCCAAAAAAACGGCGAAAGCAAGCAGGGTGAAATTGGGCTGAAAAAGAAAGCATTGCCGAATAAAAACGATCAAAAATAAGAAAGCAAACAAAATGGTAACGATTCGGCAAATGGTTTCCGCGCGGCGTTCCGCTCTGCCTGTTTGCGGATCTGTACGACAAAAAAAGCGAGCCAAAGCGCATTTAAAAATTCTTCCCCCGTCCAAGGGGTATGCCGGCAGTAAATTGACGAGCGCGATGGCGAGCGAAGTATAACATGCGACGTCCGTGAATGCGTACATGGTAGGGGCTAACCACCAAAGCGCGACAAAAAAAGCAGCCGTGATTAGGTTGCAGAGCGGGCCGCAAAGGGCGACGAAAATTTCGTCTTTAAAAGAAATCCCGCGCAAATCGCCGTCGATTACCGCGCCGAAAGGCATGAGCACGATGGCGTTGAGCTTGTAACCGAGTTTTGCGGCGGCGAAAGCATGGGCACATTCGTGCTGCACGGCGACGAGTGCGGACATAAAAAACAAGAACAATTCCCCCGTGAACGCGTACCATACCCCCACTGCCACAAAAAGGGGGTGTAGGCGAAACACGCGCAAGCGTATTGGCTTGCGCGTGTGTTCTACGGCGGTTTTACCCGCTTGTTGCCGTTTATTCTTCCGCGTCGTCGATCCACGCAAGGCAGTTTTCCTCCGTCAGCTCAAAACAGTTTAAAAGGTCGCCGTCCGAATACATGGTAATTTGCACTTCGGCATTACCCGCCGTATAACCGACGGGAACGTTGGCTTTTACTTCGTCGCCAACGGCGTAATATACCGTATCCAAACCGTAGAAAACCCCCGTGAACGTGTCGGTGTAACTCACTTTGACGGTGTACAGACCGTCGTTTGCGCGCACGATTTCCGCTACCGTGCCGTTTGCGGCAGGATAGACGCAGCAATCGTCCGTGAACGAGAGTACGCCCGTGGGCGAAAGGTCAAGTTCGGCGTCCGAACGTATGCTGACGATCGGGGCGAGTTCAAACTCGGAATAATGTTTGGCAGCAGTCTTTTCCGTAGGGGTATGCATGGCGCGGAAAAAGGTATTGACCGCGCTGCCTGGCAAAAATACGTTGGTGAAAAAGATCGCGCCGCACAGCGCGCACGCCAGCGCAAGTTCGGTATTAAGAAGAATACGCAAGCCGCGGGAAGGGCTTTTTTTTGCGTTGATCGAGTACCGTGTTCTGTCGTTTTGATATTCGCCGTCGAAATATTCGTCGTTTTGCTCGTCGTTTTCAAAAGAACGCGCTTCACCTGACGCGTACAAACGGACGGTGTGCAGACGGTCGGGTTCGGGATCAAACGAGAGATACCCCTCGCTGTTTGCCCCTTCGGCGAACAACTGGGCGTCTGCTGTGATTGGCGTTTCCGCAGACGGCGAGTCGGACGGCGTGTTGGGAGGCGCGTCGGGCGACGTTTTGGACGGCGGTTCCATTTTTCCGTTTACCTGTGCGATCACCGAATCCCGCAAAAAGGTTTCTGGGTTGATAGACATGTTGTCGGCTGCAGATGTCGCCTCTTTTGCGCGTTCTTGACCGTCCGTATGCTTATGGCGGCGTTTTTTTCGTACCACGTTGACGGTGGATACGGGGATTTCCAGCATTTCAGCGTATTCGATTTCTTCGTTCATACAAGATCTCCTTCGTTGGGGTTTATTCTGTTTTATCGTATGCGGACGAAGGGGGATTTAGAACGCTTTGGACAAATTTCATATAAAAAAAACGGGAGATAAACCCGTTTTGAAAAAGATCAGTTTTTATTGGATTTGTGGCAGTAGTCGTAATACCAGCAGCGATAGGGCTTGTCGCAATGCGCGCCCGCTTCGATCGGCGGCATACAGGCGTCCTTGCGCTTGAGTTTACCTAGCTCGAAAATTTGCTCGCTTGCCAAGCGTTCGGCGGTTTTTACTGCGGCGGATACGTTTACGATACGATAGGGAAAACCGCCATATTCGATAAGGGTTGTCGTTTCCGTTTGCGACGGCGGAATTTCTATGCCGTCGGGGGGAGTATCGCCACGCAAAATCAAATTTGCCGTCGTGATTTTTACGCCGCATTTACGCAAGAGCAAACGCTGAAAACCGAGATCTTTTATAAATTCGTCGCGTACCGTGTAGGCGTTCTTCACTTCGTATAGCGCGTAGCCGTCCCCGTCTAAACGCAAAATATCGGCGGCGCAGTAGTTGCCGTACCACGTAAACGCCCCTTCGCAGATCACCGACGCCCCTTGGGAGAGCAGATCCTTCGTCTTTTCGATCATAGCGGCGTAATAGAGCCGCCCGTCTTCACGGTAAGTCGTCGTTTCCGTATACGCGCCGAAAATACCCATCGCGCGATCGCCAAAATCGTTTCCCGCGTCCAATTTTTCCTGCACTTCGGGCGGAATGATTTTATATTCGGGCGTGTGCGCGTCGAGCCACAGCATTTTTTTACATTGTAAACCGCGGACGAAATCCGTTTTGGAAATGGGCATAGATTTTTATTCCTTGTTTCGTTGCTAACAGTTTATCACGAAGTTCAGGATTTGTCAAGCGCAAAAAAAAACGGCGCAAAACCGTCTTTTTTTAAAAATTCGTTAAAAGCTGCCGTAGCGTGTCGCGTTGAAAGTCTTTTAATATTCCACGCCCGTTACGAGATGTTCGTCCTTGCTTTGCAGGGAATACAGGTCAAATTCGCTGTCGATATCAAATTCTTCTGCCGAATCAAACGCCGCCAATTTAGACACGGACACTTCGTATGCCGTCATGGTCTTCATCTCGGTTTCAGACAGCTTTTTTTGATATTCGCGGCTTTGAATCCGCCCGGAAATGGCGATTTTGTCGCCCACGCGCAGATTTTTCACAAACCGCGCGTTCCGTCCCCAAGCGATACAAGGGATATAGTCCGATTTGTTATAAGCGCGGTTGACGGCGACTAGTACGTCCGCAATCTCGCGGTTAAACGGCGTGGTGCGATAAATAGGCGGTTTGCAAATATACCCGCTAAGCAATATGCTGTTGGGGTTTTTATCGGGCATTTCGTCCAAAAGTTCGCGCACGAACACGGTGAGCATCAGCCGTGATTTTCCGTTCTCGATCTTGTTATAGCTGCGGAATTGTCCCAGCGCAAAGATCGTCTTGCCCTTGCCGAGCATGCCCCCTTGGATAAGACGTTCGCTGAGCGTGACGGGTAAAATATCCGCCTGCCCCGACAGCCGCATTACGCGCACGAAGAACTCGTAAAAGCCCTCGCCATATACTTCGTGAGAGAATTTTGCGTCGCTCACGATTTCGCCTGCAACGTAAACCTTATTGTTTTTTTCCGTAACGTAGTTCATTAGAAACCTCCAAGTGTATTTTTTGCTTTTTTTCGTGAAACGCCCGTACCGTGTCGTAATTAACGCAAAAAACTCAGGCGTTTTTGTGTTGTCTGCCGCTCCTGTCGATCGTGTAGTTTTCCCGATAGATCAATTCTCCGATCGGCACGAAGGTAAAACCGCGGTTTTTCAGCGTGGAAAAAATCAAGGGCAGGGCTTCGGCAGTATGTAATCCGTTGTTATGGCAAAGAATGATCGAGCCGTTTTTCGCGCCGTTGATAATCCGCATGGCAATCTCCGTGGCGGACAGATTTTTCCAATCGAGCGAATCTACGTCCCATTGTATCGGGAACAGCCCCATGGCGTTGCACGTATCGATCAGAAGATTGTCGTAATCGCCATACGGGGGACGAAACAGCGTTACTTTTTGCCCCGTCAGCTTTTCAATGGCGGCGGACGACGTCGTTAACTCGTCCCTGATTTCCCTTTCGGAAAGTTTACTCATGTACGGGTGCGTGCGGCTGTGCGTACCTATTTCGTGTCCTGCGGCAACGATTTTTTCCACGTATTCGGGGTATTTTTCCACCCAGAATTGCACGGCGAAAAAGGTGCAGCGCACGTCGTTTTTTTGCATGACGTCAAGTAGCGTATCGGTGTAGTCCACCCCCCACGCGCAATCGAAACTGATCGCAATTTTCTTTTCTTCCGTTTCCACCGAATAGATAGGCAAAGAACGGCTTGCCGCAACGGATTCGGCGTGATCTTTCGCTTTGTGAACGCCGTAAGCGATCGTGGAAAGCACGCACGTAATCGCGCCCAACAAAAGGGCGGCGATAGAAAAGAGTAACGGAAACCGTTGCGAATGCATTTTTTTTGTCATAACGTTTGCTGTTTACTCCATTTTACTTAGTTCGATTTGCCGAAATCTCAATATAAACGACTTTTTTTGGCGCGTTTTGCCGAAAATCTTTTTTGTCGTTTCAAAAGGCAAAACAGTCGGTAACGTATTCTATTCGTTTCGGTGACGGGATATACCGAAAAATGCGAAAAACGCTTGCGAAACGGTTTACTTTTAGCGAGAGAACGTGTATAATATTTGCATATAGTATCATGTAAGGAGTCGAACGCATGCGAATCTGGGCGAAATTGATGACGGACGGGCATATCAAAAAGCAGATCGTCTATGAAAATCCCGAAAAATTGACCTATTCGCATTTTTTCGATTATCTCACCGAGATCTGCCACGATTTGGATATTCCCACCCCCGTACTGACGAAAACGCATATTTTTAATTTTGCAAAGTTTAACCACGTAAAATTTATCGGGCGGGATTTTGTGGAAAATCTCGGTTACGATCATCTGTTTTTAGAGAACATTCTTTAAAATCAAACGAAAAATCAACAAAGGAGCATAGAAATTATGACGGCTTTGGAAAAGGATATTTTGAATATTTTAACGGAAGACGCGCGCATTTCGCACAAAAAGATTGCGGCGATGCTCTCCGTTGACGAAGAAACGGTAAAAAAGACCGTCGCTGATATGGAAAAGAGCGGATTGCTCGTTAAATATACGGCGATCGTGAACAGCGAAAAGGCGGAAGACGCCTTAGTAGAAGCGCTGATCGAAGTCAAGGTAACGCCCAAGAAAAAGGAAGGGTTCGACGGAATTGCAAAGCAGATTGCGGCGTTCCCCGAAGTGAAGGCGGTGTATCTGATGAGCGGCGCGTACGATCTTGCCGTATTTATCGAAGATAAGACGTTGCAGCAGGTATCCCGCTTCGTTTCCGAACGAATTTCCACCTTTGACGGCGTAATTTCTACGGCGACGCATTTCATTTTGAAAAAGTACAAAATCGAAGGGGTATTGACGGAAAAGGAAGACGCGGATTACCGTTTGTCCATTCAGGCGTAAGCGGTTGGCAACCGCGGGCAAGCCTTACTATCTTTCCGTGCGTGCGTTTAGGAATATCCGTATTCGTTCGGGTGCATAGTCGACCAAAATATAGGCAAAGCATTTATAATTATGAGAGAATTTATCAATAAAAAAGCAAAATTGATACAACCGAGCGGGATCAGAAAGTTTTTCGATATCGTTCGGGAAACGGAAGGGGCAATCTCCCTTGGCGTGGGCGAGCCTGATTTCGTCACGCCTTGGAAAGTGCGTTCGGCGGCGATTACGTCCCTGCAAAGAGGATATACGCAGTACACGGGCAACCGTGGTTTGCCGCAATTGCTCGAACTCATTTCCCGTTATTTGCAGGAGCGGTTTGACCTTGAATACGATCCTAAGCATATCCTTGTGACGGTGGGGGGGAGCGAAGCGATCGACCTTGCCTTGCGCGCTTGTATCGAGCCAGGGGAAGAAGTTTTAATTCCCGATCCCGCATACGTGTCCTATTCACCGCTCGTTTCCATGTCGGACGGCACGCCCGTACACGTGGAATGTCATGAAGAAGACAATTTCGTTTTGACGGCGGAAAATTTAGAAAAGGCGATCACGCCCCGCACGAAAGCGATCATTTTGACCTATCCCAACAACCCCACGGGCGCGATCATGACGAGAGAACAACTTGAAGAAATTGCCAAAGTTTTCATCAAGCACGACTTGCTTGTGATCACCGACGAGATCTATGCGGAGCTGACCTACGGCAGCAAGCACGCGTCCATCGTCAATATTTCGGGCATGAAAGAGCGTACGATTTATATCGGCGGATTTTCCAAGGCGTTTGCCATGACCGGTTGGCGCATGGGGTTTGTCTGCGCGCCTGCGCAGATCGACGAGGCGATGTTTAAAATTCATCAATACGCGATTATGTGTGCGCCGACCATGTCGCAATATGCCGCGATCGAGGCGTTGAAAGACGGATTTTCGGACAACTTTGCGACGGTAGAAGAAATGCGTGATTCCTACGACAAGCGCCGTAAATTCGTGCTGTATTCCTTGCAAGAGATCGGGTTAACGTGTTTTGAACCGCGCGGCGCGTTTTATGCGTTCCCGTCCGTCAAGGGTACGGGCATGAACAGCGAAACGTTTGCAAACGAATTGCTTGCGAAAAAGAAAGTGGCGATCGTGCCGGGCGGCGCGTTTGGGAAGTTTGGCGAATATAACGCCCGCATTTCGTATGCGACGAGCATGAACGCGCTCTCTGAAGCGTTTGAGCGTATGTCAGAATTTGTCAATTCGATAAAATGAGCCAAAAAAATGTGATAAAACGGCATGAAAGGGTGTAAAACAGACGAAATTCTTTTAAAAACGGGCAAAAATCATTGACAAAGAATATAAAATAAGATATAATGTGAAATAGAAAAGGATAAACGCCGTGGCTTTTTGGTGGACAAAAAGTCGCGGTTGTATTTTTAGCGTTCCGCATAAGGACGGTTTTTTTTCGTGTCATTTCGGGTTTTACGTGGGGTTCTACGGCGTGAAACGAAGGAAAAATGCGCGCAAAAAAGCAGCCTAAAATCAATGGGCGGGACGAGGAGGAATAATGGCTGAACAGCAATTTATCATGACGCAAAAAGGTTACGACGAGGCGGTAGAACGTTTGAAGTATCTGCAAACGGTGAAACGTCAGGAAATCGTGGAACGCATCTCGGAAGCGAGAAGCCACGGGGATCTTTCGGAAAATGCAGAATACGACGCGGCGCGTAACGAACAGGCGGCAAACGAAGGCGAAATCGTCGATTTGGATTACAAAATCAAAAACGCGGTGATCTTGGAAGAAAATACCGACACGTCCTACGTGCATATCGGCTCGAAAGTGCGCGTATATGACGAAGATATGGACGAAGAAGAAGTGTACGAGATTACGGGCTCGACCGAATCCAACGCGATGGAAAACAAAATTTCCAACGAATCTCCCGTAGGCAAGGCGTTGCTCAAACACAAGGTCGGCGAAACGGTAAAGGTGGTTGCGCCCGACGGCGAATACAAACTTTTGATCAAAGAAATTTTCTAACATTGAGGTTTTACAAATGCAAGAAAACAAGAACGTAAACGCGCCCGTGCAGGCGTCGGAAGAAGAACAGTTGATCGAACAGGCGAGAATTCGCCGTGAAAAGCTGGCGAAACTCGTTTCTGAAGGGAAAAACCCCTACGAACAGGTAAAATATCCCGTAGACGTGGATTCCGCGACGATCAAAGCAAACTACGAAGCGTACGAAGGCAAGACGGTCGTGATGGCAGGGCGTATGATGTTCCGTTGTATCATGGGTAAGGCGTCCTTTTCGCATATCGCGGACAGAAGCGGCAATATCCAGATCTACGTAACCCGTCAGGATATTGGCGAAGAAAATTACGCGTCCTATAAAAAGGACTACGATATCGGCGATATTTTCGGGTTTAAGGGTTTTGTATTTAAGACGCAGACGGGGGAAATTTCCGTACACGTCAACGAAATTACGTTGCTTACGAAATCCCTGTTGCCTCTGCCTGAAAAATACAACGGTTTGCAAGATAAAGATTTGAAATACCGTTTGCGCCACTTGGATTTGATCATGAACAAGGACGTTCGCGATACGTTCCGCGTTCGTTCGCAAATTTTGAAAGAAATCCGTGCGTTTTTGGACGCGCGCGGGTATTTGGAAGTGGATACGCCCACGCTGTTGCCTTTGGAAATCGGCGCGGACGCAAGACCTTTCAAAACCCACCACAACGCCCTGGATCTCGATATGTATATGCGTATCGAAACGGAACTTTTCTTAAAGCGTTTGATCGTCGGCGGTATGGATAAAGTGTACGAAGTAGGCCGTATTTTCCGTAACGAAGGTATGGACGCTTATCACAACCCTGAATTTACGACGATCGAAATGTACGAAGCGTACAGCGATTATTTCGACATGATGGACATGATCGAAGACATGTACAAGACGGTTACGATGAAAGTTTGCGGAACGCTGGATATCACCTATCAAGGTACGGAAATCCACATGGGTAATTGGACGAGATTGACCATGGCGGAAGCGGTGAAGAAATACGCAGGCGTAGATTATAACGATTGGGTGACGGACGAAGATGCGCGGGCGGCGGCAAAATCGCTGGGCGTGGAACTCGAACACGAAAACGCAACCAAGGGTTGGGTTTTGATCGAGCTTTTCGACGCGTTTGTAGAAGATAAACTCATTCAGCCCACCGTTATCTACGATTATCCCGTAGAAAACTCGCCTTTGGCAAAGCGTAAGCCCTCAAACCCCGCATTTACCGAACGTTTTGAATATTTCATTTGCGGTCACGAATACGGCAACGCGTTCTCGGAATTAAACGATCCGATCGACCAAAAGCAACGTATGGTAAAACAGGTAGAGGCAAAACGCGCAAAGGGGAATAACGACGCGCAGGTGGGCGAAGATTTCATCAACGCGCTGGAATACGGTTTGCCCCCGACAGGCGGTTTAGGTATGGGCTTGGATCGTTTCGTAATGTTGCTTACCGACAGCTCTACGATCCGTGACGTCATTCTCTTCCCGACGATGAAACCAAAAAAATAACGTTTAAAACGCCGATTTGCCCTTGCGGCGAGTCGGCGTAATTTATAGGAGTAAAAATGGATGCAAAAATAACCAAATTACGGCTGAGCAGAATGCTCTCGTACGACTGGTTGAAAATTGTGATTTCCACGGTGGCGTTGATCGTTGCGTGGTTGTTCGTATTTACGGTAACGGGGACGGATATTACGCCGACGCAAAAATTCACGATCATGAACTACGTGGGGAACGTAGCGCTTGCCGACGGGGAGATTTTCGACGTGGGCAACGCCGCGTTTGATGACGGCGTATTTTCGTACGAAGTGATCGAATGGTCAACGGAAGATTTATCACAGAACGCCGATATGGTAGGCAGTTTATTGCAAGCGCGTACGACGGTGGAAGAAGGGGACGTACTCTTTGCGGCGGACGATTACGATTACCGCGACGTAGAATATAAGGAAAACGTTGATGATAACGGCAATAAGCAATACGAATACAGATTTGGCGATACCTATTTACAGAATTTCCTGCAAGGATATTTTTACCAAGTTTACGACGTAAACGCTTATTTGGAAGACATGCGCGCTTATTTAGGCGGGTATTACGAAAATGGGGATTATGCAAGCCCGATCGCGTTGAACGAGCAAAAGGTGAAAGACGATTTTAACGCTCGCACCAAAAAGGACAAACGTTTTAAGAAGGCAGCGGCGCGCGCGCAAGCGGAAAAGGACGAAGTCGAACGTATTAAAAAATACCGTGACGCCCTTGTGAAATTCGACTGGTATTTGGAAAACGGCGTAGTTTCGCTGACGGAAACGCTCGTGCAAAAAGAGTATTTTACGGACGGATCGGATTTGAAAGGGGTATACAGTATCAATATGTGTCCTACGCTTGATAAAGGCGGTATGACGGTGGACAATAAGCCCGCGATGAGTAAATTGATGAACGCATTTGCATACAAGCCCCTTGTTTTTAACGAAGAAGGGATGCTTACGAACGGCGAAGCAACGGCAAATAATATGAACGTGTGCCTGTTTAAATTCAGCGGCGTGGGCAACGGATTTCAATACGAGAGCCTTTCGTATATCGTCTATTTAATCGACGAATACGTGCATGCGGATATGCGCTGTCCCGAGTTTGTTTATGCGTAAGATATTGCAGGACGAAAACGTCCTGAAAAATTGCAAAATTTTTGGTATGTTGGCGGCGCAATCTCCGTCGCACGTATCTTTTCATACACCCGGACATAAGGTAAGCGGTTGGGACATTACTGAATTGTCCTATTCGGACAATCTTTCCTGCCCGACGGGCTGTATCGCGGCTGCTGAGCAAGATATTGCCCAGATTTTAGGCGCGGCGAAGAGTTTTATTTTAACGGACGGAAGTACCTGCGGCGTGCTGAGTATGTTACACGCGGCGCGCGCGCTGGGCGTAAAGAAGATTGCTGTTTGCGAAGACTCGCACAAGAGCGTGTTTAACGGCTGCGCCTTGCTTGGGATCACGCCTTTGGTTTATCCGCAAAAAAGGGAACGAAAAATTCCGAAAGGGTATACCGTGTCCGCGTTGAAAGCGGAATTTATCGAAATTTTGGCGGAAGCGGATGCGCTGTTTTTTACGTCGCCCGACTATTACGGAAATATTGCCGATCTGGCGGCGGCGCGCGCATATTGCGACGAAACGAACAAATTATTGCTTGTAGACGGGGCGCACGGTGGGCATTTGCATTTTGACCGCGCGTTGTATGCGGGGACGTACGCCGATCTTTGGGTGGACGGCGTACATAAGAGTTTGCCTGCGCTTACGCAGGGTGCGGTGGCGTCGGCTCGGACGGAAGAACTTGGCGAAAAACTGCGTTTGGCGCTGGATATTTTTCGTACGACGAGTCCGTCATACCCGATTATGGCAAGCGTGGAATATGCTGTGAAATATCCTCGCAATTTTGATTTAGAAGAACGTGTACGCGCCTTTATCAGCGATTGTCAGCGTATGTGTTGCGGCGGTGACTGGACGAAACTTTGCGCGGTGTTCGCTGATCACGCTTTTGCGGTGGCAAAGGATGCGGAAAAGGCGGGGATATATCCCGAATTTTGTGACGGAAACGTGGTAACCTTTTATCTTTCCCCCGCAACGACAACAAAAGATTTTGAACGGCTGACGCTGTTTTTAGAAGAACAGTTTAAAAAATATCCTTTGTCAAAATCGACAAAAAAGGGAATTGAACGTGACACGTCCCCCTTGGTTTTTCCTAAAAATAGGGAAACGGAATGGGTAAAACTTACCGCGGCTGGGGGACGCGTTTGCGCAAGGACGTGCGGGTTATTTCCGCCGTGCACGCCGCTGATAAAAATCGGGGAACGGATAACGGATGAAAAACTTGCGTTATTAAAAAGAGCGGACAACGCGTTCGGTTTGCGCAACGGATCGATAGAAGTATTTAAGGAAGAATAAAAGGGGTACGGACGATGGCAAGAGGGAAATTTATAACCTTTGAAGGGTGCGACGGTTGCGGAAAGAGTACGCAGCTCAAATTGCTCAGCGAATATTTGGCAAAGGAAAACGTGCCGCATATATTCACGCGTGAGCCGGGCGGTGGCAAGATTTCGGAAGCGATCCGTGAAATTTTGCTCAACGGTAAAAACGCGGAGATGACGGACGATTGCGAAGCGTTGTTATATGCGGCGGCGCGTATGCAGCACCTTGCGGATCGCGTAGAGCCTGCCCTTGCCGAAGGAAAGGTAGCTTTGGAAAGAGCAAATCTTGCGCTGGGTAAGGTAACCTACGAATACGACGGTGAATTCACCAACAAAGTTGTTTGGCAAAGCATTAAAGAAGGCAAAGAAGGAATAGAGCCCTTTACCGAAATAGATATAACTATCTCCGGCGCGTCAAACGGAAGCGAATATAATAAGGGCGATATGCCGAATCTGTTTGGATTATCTAAAGAAGAAGCAGAGGAATTCCTTATTGCTATCGGTCTTGTACCAAACCGCATAACCGAGATATATTCCGATGAGTATGAACCCGGTACGGTTTGCGGTCAGAGCATAGAATACGGCTTGCCCGTAAGCGACGGCAACAAGGTTGACCTTATAATATGCGTAGGCCCTGT
>JAZSJN010000115.1:0-8042 GCA_045534315.1 Candidatus Scatosoma sp. | reverse complement strand
CCAACGGGGGTTGCCCGATTTTGCAGCGAGCGTTTCCACTACTTCTTCGTTCAAGCCAAGGTTCAAGATGGTGTCCATCATGCCGGGCATGGACGCACGCGCACCCGAACGTACGGATACGAGCAGGGGGTTTTCCTTATCACCGAATTTCATACCGCAGATGTTTTCCATCTTTTTGATGTATTCCATGATTTCTGCCTGAATGTCTTCGTTGATCTTTCTGCCGTCTTCATAATACTGCGTACAAGCTTCGGTAGAGATCGTGAACCCCTGGGGAACGGGAAGACCGATATTGGTCATTTCCGCAAGGTTAGCACCTTTACCGCCGAGAATGTCACGCATCTTCGCGTTGCCTTCCGTGAAGAGATAGCAATACTTCTTTGCCATAATGTTTATTTCCTCCAAATTGATTTTTTTCGTCTTTGTATTTGTCTAAAACCGCAAAAAAGCTCTCGCCCGACGGATTTTTCCCTTTTTCGGGCGCAGAAAAAACAGTTATTCGGTTTTTAGCCATATTCCATTTTAATATAAAATGAAATAAATATCAAGCCTTTAACGCGTGATTTTGGACATTTTTTTCTTTTTTGTGGGATTTTTTCGCCTTTTGCAGCAATACGGCTGTTTCATTGACGCTTTTATAATCTCGTATTTTCTCTTTCTAGTATTTGCTTAATAAAAAAATCTTCCTTCCCTTTGCACACGTCAATAACCGTTTTTTTCGTTTCTGAGCATACTCTACCGCCGTACGCGCGCCACCGCCGCAATACTTTACCCCCGATACCACAAAATCTACTTTTTCCACAAGTAATTTATTGGTTTCTAATATGCTAAATCGAGGCGGCACTTTTCGCTCTAATAAATATACTGTATCATCAAAATATAACGGTTTTGTCCCTTCCTTTTCTTTCGGGATATAGGATAATACTTGTGTTAACTTTATTTGGGGATTTTTTACGCGCAAATCCGCCACTAAACGTGCCCCCAACCAATCAAACACACCCCGTCCGCCCGCATAAAACTGCACAACTTGATATCTTTCTATTAGTTCCGCAATCACCGCAAACAAAACCTTTTCTTCTTTTTCATAATCCCCTTTGCGATGCCCAAAAAAAGCACAACTTTTCAAACTTGCACCCCCCCTAACCATTTTCAGGTTTTTTCTAAAATAATATCATACGGAAAACGTATGGTCAAGCAATTTTATACGCATTCTGTATATAATGGGGATATGAAAGTTTTGAACTTTGCGGAAAATTTAAAAAATGAAATGAGGAATTGCCGTATTTCACAAGAAAAGTTGGCGAAAGAGTTGGGAACTACCCAAGCCACGGTCAGCCGTTGGGCTTCGGGAGAATATCAGCCCGATTTTGAAACTTTGTTTCAAATTTGCGAAATTTTGGATACGACACCCAACGTTTTGCTCGGTTGGGAAGATTAACGATTTGACATACGAAAAAGCCCTGCGGCGCATGCCGCAGGGCTTTGTTTTTTGGCGGCGTTTCGCCGCTGTCCTTTAATACATATTGAAGAATGCTTTTGTGCCGCTGAGCAATTTTTCATCCAATTTCCAATTCCCGTTTTCGTACAAAAGCCCAAATTTACATTCCTTTGCCGCCTCAAACAGGTCTTCGCCGTCGTAGCCTACAATCTTGTCCGACAAATCGTCCAAAATGCGTTTTGCGTCGGGCGTAAAACGAGAAGTCGTCATGAAAATGCCCCGACAATGCTGTTTGCCGTCCTTTGCTTGTCGGCAGGCGCACGCGCCGATAAATTGCTGTAGCAGCGTTTCGCCAACCACCCAAAGACGTTCGTCCCCCTTTTCGGGGTTCCAATTCTTCGCCTGTATGTAGATGGTTTCCCTAAAACCGAGTTTGTCGGTCAGCTCTATCTCCCCGTCAATACCGCCGTCGTGTTCGCCGCCGCTGACTTTCATGCCTTCCAACCGTCTACCGTTTTTCATCGAATAACGCTCTAAGAGATACACCGAATAATATTCGAAATAATCACCGCCGAGCGAACGAAGTCTTTTTAAGAAATTTTCGCGCAATTTTTCGTCTGCCGTCAACGGTCTTTCGGCCACTCTTTTCACCGTCCGTAAGACACGTGTGGGGCGTTTTTCGTCCGTCTTGGGTTTTTCAGATCGAATTTCCACGGATTTTTCCACAGGTTTTGCAATAGGTTTTTCAGCAGGTTTTTCGACGGGTTTTTCGACGGGTTTTTCAATAAGCTTTTCCACTTTCTCCGTCTTTTCCGTCTGCGCTTTTTGCGGCTTTGCGCCAAACAAAAAACTCATGTCCATTACCACGTTCTTTTCCGCCACTTCCGCCTTTTCTTTAACCGCGGGCGGATTTTTTATCTCCGCTTTTTGTTCTTTCTTCTCTTCTTGCGGTTTTTCTTCTGCTTTTACTTCGATTACCGCGGGTTTTTCGGCGGTTTTTTTCGCCGTTTCTTCCGCTGCCGCCTTGGGTTTTCTACCCCGCTTTTTGGGCGCGGGCGTTTCCTTTGTCTTGTCTTCCTTTTCAGGGATCGGTTCGGGCGCGGTTTCGGGCGTAATCGGCGCAACGGGCGCGATCGGTTGCAAGGGTGCGGCGGGTAAAGGTTCTGCTTTTTCTTCCTTTTTCGCGCGCGTTTTTCTCGCCTTTTTAACGGGCGTTTCTACGGCGGTTTCTTCCGCTTTGGTTTCTTCCTTTACCGCTGTCGTTTCGTCCGTTTTCGCAGCGTTTTCCGCCGCCTTTTTCGTTCTTGCCTTCGCTGTCTTTTTAACGGGCTTTTCACCCGTATTTTCTGCCGCAATTTCTTCCGTTTTTTCGGGCGCGGGCATAACGCTACGCGCTTTCAACGCATACATGCCCCCATCATACATAACGTCGCTCTCTTTTTTCATAATGTCGAGTACGGAGCCGATCCGTCCGTTAACGTCGTTGACGTTGTCGCCGCCGAAACGCTGTGTATACAGCTTTGCAGCCTCGTCGATAAGTTCGTTGTGTTTAAGCGGCTTTACCGCCAAAATTTCCCGTATTACGTTTTTTGCCGCGTCCTTTTTTTCGGCGCGCGTTACCGCTACGGGCGTTTCTTTTTTCGTTGTTTTCGCCATGATTATTTTTCCTTTTTCATTCTTCATACAAACGGATAAATTCGCCTAAATTGACAAATTTTTCTTCCGTTTTTTCGAACAAAAACGCTTTTAAAAGGCGCAGAGCGCGCTTTTTGCCACCTGCCGTCGCGTTTTCGTCATACTCTAACCCGGCGCATTTGCGCAAGGTGTGATAAGTACATACGCTCGCCCGCTCCCCCGCGGCGCAGCGATCGTACGTCGTAAATTTTCCGTCCGAAAAATCGAACCAAAGTTTGTCGCCGATATCCCCGTCTTGTTCTTCCAAAAAACCAAGATCCAAGGGATAACCGCTTTCGCGAAGCGCGATCAAAATAAACGAAATCAACGTTTCCGCGCTGTCTTCCCCTGAAAGCGATAACCCCTTTAAACACTCGATTAAGCCGATAAACAACCCTTCGTAACTCTCGTTTTCCATGAGAATAGAAAGACAGACTTCGGTTGCCGCACAAGCCGCATAAAAACGGTCGATATCATAGCGGAGTGAAAAAAAACTCTCGTGCAGATACGCCCCCGTGACCGTATATCTGCCCCCCTTTTCCGCTAAGACGTATTCTGCAAAACAAAAGGGTTGTGCCGAAAACGCGAGCTTGGCTTTGGGCTTTTTCACGCCGCGTATCCCCGCGGTAATCTTGCCGAGCGACGGAGAAAACAGCGTGAGCAATTTGTCGTTGTCCTTGTAATCGATCGATTGCAAAACGATTGCGTCCGTTTTGATCTCCATAACCCTTTCTTTCCTTTGCGGAGTGCCGCCTTATTTTCGCCGTATCAAGTCGTAGTAGAGCATGTAATAACTGATACTTCCCGTTTGTTCAAAGAGTTTCCATGCCATCTTCGCCGCTTCGTTTTCGCCCTGCTTATCCCGCATACTTTCCGCCCCCTAAGGTTAGTTTGGGGAACGGAGTTGCGAAATATACGCGCGAGCGTGGTAATGCTTAGAACGCTTTGCGTTTATAAATGGACTTACGCAAACACTCGGTCGAGTTAAAGCAGCGAAAAAGCGAGCGATACGCGAAGCCGTGATAGGAACGTACCGAGAGTACATGACTGAGCGGCAACGCTTGACTTACGCGGACACTCGGTCGAGTTAAAGCAGCGAAAAAGCGAGCAATACGCGAAGCCGCGACAGAATGGTACCGATAGTACGTGAATGAGCGGCGACGCTTGGCTTACGCAGACACTCGGTCGAGTTAAAGCGGCGTAGAAGCAAGCGATACGCGAAGCCGTGATAGGAGCGTACCGATAGTACGCGACTGAGCGGCGACAAAGTAGCGCGACGCTTATACGTCGCTTTTAATGTCTTCGTAGCCGTATTCGCGCAGCATATTAGGCCTATCCCGCCAATCTTCTTTCACCTTTACGTAGGTCGTCAAAAAGACTTTGCCACCCAAGAATTTTTCCATATCTTGGCGGGCAAAGGACGAAACTTCTTTGATCGCCCTACCCTGCTTGCCGATTAGGATCGCCTTGTGGTTAGCGCGCTCGCAAACGATATCCAGATTAACTTCGTACACGCCGTTGTCATTGCGCGTAAACGTGTTGATCACGATCGCGATACCGTGCGGGATTTCCTTGTCGAATTTTAGCAAAATCTTCTCGCGCATGATCTCCGCAATCATAAACCGTTCGCTCTTATCCGATACGATATCCTGCTGGAACACCTTGTCCCCTTCGGGCATTTTTTCCGCAAGGAATTTTTTAAGATTGCGCACGTTCGTGCCCTTTCGCGCCGATACGGGGAATACGTCCACGTCCATTTCTGCGTCCGAAAATTTCGCCATGTCCAGGGGGATGTTTTCTTTGGGCATGATGTCGATCTTCGTGTACGCCACCGCCATCGGTATATTTAAGGCTTTGTATTTGCGGATCAAATCAAAGTCTTCTTCCCCAATTCCGTCGTGTCCGTCCAAAACGTACAGGATAAAATCTACCGAGCGCGCGCTGGTTTCCGTCGTACGCATCATCATGTCGGTCAGGGCATTGTGCGCCTTGTAGATACCGGGCGTATCCACGAACACGATTTGATAATCGTCTTCCGTGAGTACCCCCAAAATCCGATCCCGCGTCGTCTGGGGCTTGGGGGAAACGATGGAAACCTTTTCCCCGACCATTACGTTGATGAGCGTACTTTTACCGGCGTTTGCTCTGCCGATTACCGCTACGTATCCGCTTTTCATATCTTTAAAACTCCTTACTTTTTCCTGTTCTTTCTACGTCTTAGTCGCGCGTAATCCCGAGCTTGCCAAGGATATACTCTTCCTTTTCCCGCATTTCGCCCTTATCTGCGTCCGTCATGTGATCGTACCCTAAACAATGCATAATGCCGTGCACGATCAAATAATGCAGTTCGCGGTTGTACGAATGTCCATACTCTTCCGCTTGCTCTTTGGCGCGGTCTTGACAAATTGCAATCGAACCGAGTAGCAGTTCTCCGTTTTCGTCGATCTCGTAGGGGTGTTCCGCCCCTTTGATCGGCTGCCCTTTCACGCCGTCCAGCGCAGGGAAGCTCAGTACGTCCGTTACCTTGTCCGTATCCCGCATTTCACGGTTTAAACGGCGTATCTCGTCGCCGTCCACAAACAACAGCTCGACCGCAAGCGTCACGTCCGTTTGCACAAAGCCTTGCAGGGCGTTTTCGATTGCCGACGCGTTTTTTGCGGTAAAATCTTCACATTCTTCCCCGTCGTAAAGTATCCGAAAATCCAAACGTTTTGGCATTATTGATATTCTCCTTTCGTGCCGCTTTCCGTGCGCTTATACTTGATGCTGGGATATTTGATGCGGTGGTGATATACCCCCGTCAACGTATTGACGAGCGCTTGGCGTATCTTCGTCAAATCCGCCATCGTAATATCACACTCGGAAAACTGTTCCAAATCCATACGTTCTTCTATGACGGAGCGGATCGCCCGTTCGGTTTCTTCCGCCGACTTCGCACGTGCCGCGCGTACCGCCGCTTCCGACGCGTCTGCGATCATAATGATCGCCGCAAGCTTCGTCTGCGGTTTCGGACCGAGATAGGAAAAGTCTTCTATATTCAGCTCGCCGTCCGACATTTTAAGCGCTTTTGCGTAAAAGTACCGAATGGGCATCGTGCCGTGGTGTTGCACGGCAATATCCGCCAAAAATTCGGGCAAGTGATTGGAACGGATCAAGGTATAGCCGTCCTTGGCATGCGAACGGATCAAATCCGCCGAAAGCTCGGGCATGAGCTCGTCGTGCAAGTTATAATCCCCTTGATTTTCGGTGAAATATTCCGGTTCGTGCAATTTCCCCACGTCGTGATAGAGCGCCGCCGCACGCGCAAAATCGACGTTTTCGCCGATAGCCGCCGCACACGCTTCGGCAAGCTGCGCCACCATAACCGAATGGTTATACGTACCAGGCGCTTCTTTTTTGAGTTTTTTCAAAACGCGCGCGTCCGAGCTGGTAAGTTCGCGAATACGAAATACCGTCAACGTATTAAACACGATTTCGAATATGGGAAGCAACGCCAAAAACAGCACCGTGGAACTGACGCCGCCGATTAAGCCGTAGCCCATGCTTTGGAAAATTGCGTCGAAAACTTCCGCGGTGATCGCCACGGGACTTTCTATCATTGGCGCAATCTCCAAAATCAAAATGACGAGATCGATGGGAATGACAATGACCATGCCGACCAACACAACCCGAAAGCGGGTTTTTGCTTTTCCGCAAAAGAAAATCGCAAACATGCCTGCCGAAAAGGACATAATCAGCGACGAATAGTATTCGAACTGCAACACCGCGAGCGAGCCCGTGAACGTGTCCGTTACGAAGACGAACAGCGAGCCGATTATGTTCATAAAAATTGCCGCTTTTCGGTTGATTAAAATAAAGATCATCAGGGGCACGAACGCCACGGGACGGGCGTAGGTATGGATTTTATCCCCCATCAACCACGCCGCAAGGAAATACAATTCTAATACAACGAACAAAATTGAAACTTGCGACGCTTTCTTTAAAACTGCCCTGTCTTCAAAGAAAAAATATAAGTACATTATGATGACGAGCAACATAAAGCAAATGAGCGCGTATAAATAATACGCCCCGTTTTCCCGCATATACGACACGATATACGACAGCTTATTGCCCAGCAATACCGCCGCCGAGACCCCGACCAAAATAATAAAATGCATCAAAAACAGACTTACGCTCTTTGCCGTATCCTTTCTCGTCCAATCCATACTGAATTGTTTCGTTTCCATCTTTCGTTACTCTCCTTCCGCGCCTTTCACGCGGCGTTTCCCGCCTTTGCCTTGCGAAGATTGTTTGTCGCCATCTGCTACTTTTTCGGCTTTCTCCGCGTCTTTTTCATAGGCACGTATAATTCGCATCACAAGCGGGTGTCTTACGACGTCTTTTGCCGTCAAACGGCAAACCGCAAGCCCCTCCACGCCGTCTAAAACCTGCGTCGCGTGAACGAGTCCGCTTTCCTTTCCGTCTAAATCAATCTGTGTAACGTCGCCCGTTACTACCACTTTGCTCCCTTCGCCCATACGGGTTAGAAACATTTTCATTTGCTCTTTCGTCGTGTTTTGCGCTTCGTCCAAGATAATGAACGCATTGGAAAGGGTTCTACCGCGCATATACGCCAAAGGCGCAACTTCTATCGCACCGCGCTCCATCAGTTTTCCGTACGTTTCCAAACCGAGCAATTCTTGCAAAGCGTCGTACAGCGGGCGCAGGTACGGATCTACCTTTTCGTGCAAATCCCCGGGAAGAAAACCGAGTTTTTCGCCCGCTTCTACCGCAGGTCTTGTCAAAATGATTTTCTCCACCTGTCTACTCTTGAATGCAGAAACCGCCATACAAACGGCAAGTTCGGTCTTGCACGTGCCGGCAGGTCCAACCACGAACACGACCGATTCCTTTTTGATTGCGTCTACGTACGTCTTTTGCCCGACCGTTT
>JAZSJN010000062.1:0-14347 GCA_045534315.1 Candidatus Scatosoma sp. | reverse complement strand
GCCGTTGAAAAAGTCACGCTCGTGAACCAAAGCGCTGGCGTTAACAAAGCTGTCTTTATATACGGGCAAACGGGAATATCCCGTCTTTTCAAACAGCTGACGGACTTCGTCCATAGGCGTATCTTCTTCCACCGCGTAAACGTCCACGCGGGGGACGAGTATATCTTCTACCTTTAAATCGTCAAATTCGAGCGCGGAACGCACCAATTCCGATTCGTCTTCTTTCAGCGCGCCGCTCTCTTCCGCTTCTTCCACGAGCGTAAGGAGCTCTTCGTCCGTAACCGTGTCGTCTTTCTTCAATTTGAAAATTTTCGCAAGCAGGAATTTGAACCCGTCGAAAATTTTGCAAATGGGCCAAAGTATCCAGTAGAAAAGCTGCATTAACGGATAAAATAAAAAGCAGACCTTTTCGGGATAAACGCTGGCAATATATTTGGGCGTAATCTCGCCAAAGATCAATACCACAACGGTAAGAACAGCCGTCGAAACCGTTGCCGCCAAATCTTGGTTTTGGATAAGCCCTGCAAACAAGATTGTAGCGAGTGCTGACGCCGAAATATTGACCAGATTGTTACCGACCAAAATCGCCGTTACCAATTTATCATACTTCTCGTCCGCAAAGGTATAGACCGCTTTCGCATTCTTTTTACCTTGGGAAACAAGCGTTCTCAGTTTAATTTTATTCGCGCAGGAAAACGCCGTTTCCGTTGCCGAGAAAAAGCCGGAAAATAAAATAAGAACCGCAATTGCAATACTTAGGGGTAGGTGATCCATGATATTTGTTGAATATCCTCCGAGACATAAAATATTTTGGATAAGATTATAATCTTATCGCATAATATTATAATACTTTCCTACCGCTTTTGTCAACAGTCGGACGCGTATATTTTTGTGTTTTCCTTGTATTTTACTGATTTTTTAACTCTTTTTTATACGCTTTTCACGGCAACGTTTTTCTCAATTCTTTTTCCGCCTGTTTCCGCCTTGCCAAATTGCGCTTTTGCGCGGCGGTTTTTTCCGCAAAATGACAAACGGCGAAATGCCCCGCTTCCGTTTCCACCTTTGGTGGAAAAACTTTCCGACATACATCCGCCGCCATAAAACAACGAGTATGGAAAGGACAACCCTTAGGCGGCGAAATCGGATTGGGCAAACTGCCATCCAAGAAGATTTTTCGGCGGGCAGTTTGGGACGGAATTGCGCTGAGAAGCGCCACTGTGTACGGATGACGGGGATCGGAAAAGACTTGCTTTGCCGTACCCGTTTCCACGATTCTGCCCAAATACATTACGCCGATACGGTCGGAAATATACCGCACGACGCCCAAATCGTGGGATATAAACAGGTAGGTGAGTTTTTCCTTTTCCTTTAAATCGGAAAGCAGATTGAGAATTTGCGACTGCTCGGATACGTCGAGCGCGGAAACGCACTCGTCCAAGACAAGGAATTTCGGACGGAGCGCCAAAGCGCGCGCAATCCCGATACGCTGTCTTTGTCCACCTGAAAATTGATGGGGATAACGGTGTAACATATACGGTTGTAAACCGCATTTTTGCATAATTTCGGTTATATAATTTTGCATTTGCGGCGTGCCACGACGGTAAAATTTGTGTGCGGCCACCCCTTCTTCAATGAGTTGTCCCACCGTCATACGCGGGTTTAAAGACGAGTACGGATCTTGAAAAACGATTTGCAATTCCTTGCGGTATTTCCGCATTTGCGCGGGGGTAAGCGCAGTGAGATCGATCGGCGTTTTTTCTTCGTCGTCGGCATAATAAAATACTTTTCCGTCCGTCGGTTTTTGCAAGCCGAGTATCACGCGGCCGAGCGTTGATTTTCCGCAGCCGCTTTCCCCGACCAACCCAAACGTTTCCCCCTGGCGTATATCCAAGTTTATCTCTTCTACGGCGTGCAGCATCGGGCGCGCGCGGCTGAAAAACGACGATTTGGGCATTGGAAAATATTTTTGCAAGCCTTTAATCGACAATAAGTTTTTTGTGTTCGGCACTTCTACGCTCCTCCTTTTTTGGATAAAAACAGCGGACCGTATGTCGATACACGCCGTTTTCCGACGGCACGGTAAAAAGCGGCGGCTCTTCTTTGAAGCATTTTTCCGTGCGGTATTTACACCTTGGCGCAAACTTACAGCCCTTTGGCAAATCGAACGGAGTCGGTACGCTGCCGGGGATACTTTCCAAGCGTTTCCCTGCGTTTTTTGCACTCGGTGCGGATCGCAACAGCCCTTCTGTATAAGGGTGTGAATAGGCGTGTTTTTTAAAAAGGACGGGGGCAGGTACGCGTTCAACCACCTGACCGCAATACATGACGGCGACGTCGTCCGCCATTTCACCCACCACGCCCAAATCGTGGGTGATGAACAAAATCGCCGTGCCGTTTTCCGATTGCAATTCTTTCATAAGTTGCAAAATTTGCGCCTGTATCGTCACGTCGAGTGCCGTCGTCGGCTCGTCCGCGATTAAAATTTTTGGCTTACAAGAGAGCGCCATCGCGATCATAACCCGTTGCCGCATTCCCCCCGAAAGGTGGTGCGGATACCCCTTTAATACCCGTTTAGGATTTTGAATATGCACGGCGGAAAGCATCTTTTCCGCCTCCGCTTTCGCCTGCTTTTTTTGCATGCCGCGGTGAATTAAAAAGGGTTCGCAAAGCTGTTTTTCAATACTGAAAACGGGATTGAGCGCGGTCATCGGCTCTTGAAAAATTACGGAAATTTTATTGCCGCGTATCGCGCGCATTTTTTCGAGTGGCAACGCCGTTAACTCCACGCGTTTTTCGCCGTCGTCAAAATATATCTTCCCGCGTTCGATATAACCGTTGGAATCCAAAAGGCGCAATACGCTCATTGCCGAAACACTTTTTCCCGATCCCGATTCCCCGACAAGCGCCAGCGTTTTTCCTTCTTCCAAGAAAAAAGACACGCCGTTGACCGCGTGGACCACCCCGCGACGGGTATGAAAACAGGTATGCAGATCATTGACTTCTAATAAGGACATAATTCACTCCTTTATACGGATATAGGCGCACGCGACGACACCGCGACCAAGTATCACAAGCTTATACGTCGTTTTTCGGATCTAAAGCGTCGCGCAAGGCGTCCCCTATCACGTTAATACAGATCACGGCAAGGGATAAAAATAGCGCGGGGAAAAGCCATTGCCACCAATAATTTTGTATCACTACGCTGCTGTTGCTACCCGTCAGCATATTTCCCCAAGTGGGGCGGGGTTGCTGCACGCCAAAGCCGAGATAGGACAAAGATGACTCCGTCAGCAAACAGCCCGCAAAATCGAGCGTAACGCTGACCAAGATAACCGAAATCACGTTTGGCAGTACGTGCCGAAAAGCGATTTTTCCTTCCCGTACCCCCATGGCGCGCGCAGCAGTAACGAACTCTTTTTCGCGCTCGGCAAGAACCTGTCCGCGGACCATACGCGCTAGCCCCGTCCACGACAATGCGCCCAAAATCAGCATGATAATAAAAATACGCATCGTTTCGCTGACGCTGTAATTTTTAATAATCTGCGAAAGGAGCATGGCAAACGGCAAAAACGGAATGGACGAAAAGATCTCCGTCACGCGCATAAGCAATATATCTACCGTGCCGCCGAAATATCCTGATAGGCACCCGACCAAAACACCGATCATGAGCGAAACGAGTACGGCGACGCTACCGATCGTCAGCGTCATTTTACCACCGTGTACGATCCGCGCAAACACGTCCCGTCCCTTGCCGTCCGTACCCATCAGATACCCTTTTAACCCCACCTTTTCCGTCAATCGACCGTCCCCGTTTACCACGTACGTTTGTAGCGAACCCGCAAACACGCGCGTATTTTCGCCCTGCTTAGCGCCGATTTTGCATTGTCCGTAGGCGTTATGTCCCCATGCATACGCATTGCCTTGATTTGTAATTCCTACAAAATGCCGCGTTCCGCCGTCTATCGACGTGAAATATTCCCCTTCCTTTAACGTTGGCAGGACGTCTTCGCCGTTTTCAAACGCTCCTGCAACGACCAAATCGTAATTATCCGTGATTACAGCAATACATTTTCCGTCCGTTGCAATATCTATCCCTTTCCTGCCGACCATGTACCGTTCAAAGTCCGTTTGCCGTCCGTTTTTTAAGCTAACCGCGCCGTAAAAAATTTTCTCTGCACCCGTATAGATACTCCCATCCTTTCTCAGCGCGACCGCGGCGGAATTTGTAAACGCAATCTCTTGCACGTCAGAAAGAGAATGAAAGTTTTCCAAATTACGAACAGCGTTGAGATTGCCCCACGCGTAAGCTCTTCCGTCCGCCGTAACGAGCGCCGTCGCTTGATACCCGCAAATGATAGAAAAAACGTTTTCCGCGTTGATGCCCCCCGACAAATCTTCGTGCATCGGCAAAGAGCCGAGCACGCGCTCCGTCCCGAATTGACCGCAACTGTTATCTCCCCAAGATAGGATCTTGCCCGTCTTGGTGACGGCGGTGATATGGTCCTTCCCCGCTGCCGCCTCTACAACCCCTTCATCGCGTACCGTGTCGGGGATTTTTTTGACGTTGATCTTCGTCAAGCGGTTTTTTGTGTTCCCCCATACGAACAGTTCCCCACCGCCGCTGATCCCCACCGTGAAATCGGAAAAGCCGTCGATCTTCTTTACGTTTTTTCGTAATGCCCGCGGCGGTGAGCACAAGGAATATCCGGGTGATACGTTTTGCTGCAACGGATCGGTATAGTTAATATCCAGCGGCAAAAATAACGGCGCGATAAACACGAATAAAAACAGCGTGGCAAGAAAAATCAGAGCGGCTACCGCGCTCTTTTTACGAAAAAAAGCTTGGCGCAGAAGGCGAGAAGGGCTTTCGATTTTTTCCGTTTTGACGTCGGAAAGTTCTCGCTTTGAACCGAAAACCCCGCGCTTTATCCAACGAAAAAAACGTTTAAACGCGGACACGGTATGCCCCCAAGCACGTTTTATCACATTCTTTTCCGATTGCATACTTCCCCCTTATTTACTGACGCGGATACGCGGATCGACCAATCCGTATGCCAAATCCACGAGTAGATTCCCCACCAATGCGAGAAAGATGTAAAACATCTGCATCGCCAAAACGATTTCGTTATCATTTGCCGTCAGCGCCTCAAAATACACTTTACCAATCCCGTTGATCCCAAAGATATTTTCGATCATGATCGACCCTGAAAAGATTCCGAGCAACCAACCAATGACCAGCGCGACGATCGGGATCAAGGCGTTTCGCCAAGCATGCGAACGGACCACCCGCCCTTCACGCAAGCCCTTTGCCCGCGCCGTGCGTATGCAATCGAGCTTTAATGCGTCAAGCATCGCCGCTCGGACGTACCGCGTCATACCGCCTAGCGAGCAAAAAGTCATAACGATCAACGGCAGGGCAAAATGATAAAGTTTATCTAAAAACGCCCGCAACCCCGTATAGTCCTTGCCCACCGAACTCATGCCCGACACGGGAAAAATATCCAATTTTACAGCGAACAGCCATATAAATAAAATCGCGGTGATAAAGACGGGCATACTGTACCCTACGATCGTACCGATTTGCACGGTAAGATCCCTTTTGCTGCCCTTTTTCCGCGCGCAAAATATGCCGAGCGGCATAGTAATCGAAAGAGCCGCAAACGCCGCGAAAATATTTAAAAATACGGTGTTTTGCAAAGGCTCTTTAATGACCTGCGCGACGGGTTTTCCGTATGCTACCGACGTACCGAGATTTCCCTGAAACAGACCGTTAAACGAACCGTCGTAAAAGGATGTCAGCCCCAACCAACGCAAATACCGTGTAAATAGGTTGCCGTCTAAGCCAAGCCGCCGTTGCCAATAGAGATACCGCTCCGCATAAATCAAATTTTTATTAGCGGCAATTTCCTGCATCGCCATATCCGCCGCTTTGTCAGCTGGCAACATATTGTACACCGCGAACACCAAAAAGGAAAGCACCAACAGCACCAATAACAGATACAACGCTCTTTTCAAAATATAATTTGCCATACTCTCTCCTTTTTTCGTTCAACGCGACACGTCCCCTACTCTTTGCGCAGGAAATCCGCTTCGTCGCGCAAGAAATTGGTGCTGTAATTGTCGTACTTTTCAGGATCGATTGTCCAAGCGAGCGATTGATCGTACGCCGCACCCGTAAAGCCCGTTGCAAAATTGACCGCGCCGTATCTCGCCCGCGTAAAACCGTAGGCGGGCATTTGGCAATATTCGCCGTAAAGCGCTGAGTTCATATTCCCCGACGTATAGGTGAGATATGCACCAATCCTTTCGCCCGCGTTGGGATTGTTTTGCCAAGCCGTGATCAGCTGATCGGTCACGGGGTTGGGTTGCGTCCCCATCCAATTGATCACAAGGGGCATATAATATTCCCCGTCCACCTTTACCGTTTTATATCGACTGTCCGTGGAGGCAAACGTCAAATTGTTGTACGTCTTTTCATAGCCCGATAACTTTTTATACCGTACGCCCCCTTTCTCTTCGTCGTATGCGCTACCGTCTGCGTTATATATCCAGCCCCCCGCGCGCAATTCTTCTTTCGCCCGCTCGACGCTGTAGGGATATACGTTCAGTTTCAATCGCTCCTTAACCGCCAAGTATGCGTCCAAGCCCGCATGATAGGGCGCGTGCACCACGCCGCCGTATCCGCCCGTAAAGGTCTGCGCAAATTCGTCACGGTCGATCGTGTGCATGACAGCGCGACGGACTTCGGCAAATTGCGTAGGACCAAAATCGCAACGGAACGCAAGCTTTCCGTACCCCGCGCGATCGTAATGGGTTTCTTTAAAACGGACGTTATCGACAACGGAAAGCGCGGCTTTTGTTTCTTCACCGCCCGTCACGCCCGACAAAACGTCCACCCGCCCTTTCGTCAACTGGTCGAGCTGCGTTTCGGGAATAATCTTCACGTAGGATATTCGTTCGATTGTAGGCTTGCCTCGATGATCTCCTTTATATAAAGAATTTTTGCGCAAAGTTGCGACACGTGTAGCCCCGTCGTAATTTTCTACCACGTACGGACCGCTGTACGGAAACGCCCGTTCATCCAAATTTGCAAGGTTTCGCACGATCGTATCCGCCATACTATACGTCGTCACGCCATTGCGCTCTACGCGGTCGTAAAAACCCCGTTCGATATACGCGCCCTTTCCGTCGTCCTTGATCGAAAAATCTCCTAAATATAACGCCGTAGGAAGGGGTGTAAATGCGCCATACGCAATCGCGTAATAGTAATCGGCATATTCCTTTTTTACGGTTACCGAAAAGGCGGTTTCATCAAGCAGCCGCACTCCTGTAAACGGCACGGGTTCGCCGTCCCCGTCGTAGGCATTAAAATCTTCATAACCAACCAACGTCAAACCGCTAGCATCACCGCCGCCCGCCGCGCGCATGACTTTGCTGCTACCCGCAAGCAAACCGACTAGATAATTTTCCGCGCGGATGGGCGTGCCGTCCGAAAAGGTCAAATCGTCCGCAATCCGCATGGTAAACGTCCGTGTTCCGTCTGCGTTTTCATGCTCTTCGTGCGATTGCAAAATATTTTCGTCCGCCCATGCGTACACCCCATCCATGTCCGTAACGACGGTGGAATAACCGCTGGTCAATTCCTGAATATCCAAATCGGAAGCCCCCGCCGCCGACTTCCCGAACGCGGCGTTTCGGAACGCCCCCGAAAGCTCGGTAATACCGCCTAAAATCACGGAATTTCCGTCCGTTACGCGCGCGCCGACAATCGCGCTCGCCACGTCCCAATAGGGCGTAGTTTTAAAATTGTCGATCTTCGCGTTGTAGATGTCGTAATAACGGTTGGAATACAGAGGCACTTCTGGCACGAGTAAATTCCAGCGTTGAATAAAGAGCCGCCACCATTCGTTATAGGCGTCCGCCGCCGTGGAGAAAAGAGCCGTCGGACGAGCATTGTAGACCATCGCCATCGATAAAAAATCCATGCCGAGCTCGTATTCCCTGCCGTCCACGGTAACATAGGCTCTGCCGTCTGCCCCTTCACGTACGAAATCCAAAGTAACTTTTTCTCCGATCGCCGCATACACGCTGTCATAGTTTTCGCGATATACCACGTCCGAAAACACGTCCGCACCGCTATCCTTACGGCAAGCCGTAAATAAAACACTCGTCCACACCGTAAGCAGTATCGCAAACACCCTTTTGCAGTTAAAAATTCCCGTTTTTTTCTTCATATTCAATATTGTGGAACAAGCAGCGATTTTTTATCCGCGCACAGCAGGTTTTTTCTAGGCAACGACGGCGGAAAACATCAAAAATACTTGACGAAAGGCTGCTTATCGTGGTATACTTAACGTGATAGCGAAATTTTGTAAAGTCACGCGTACGCTTGTACGCACGCGCGCAAGGAGATTTTATGAGCAACGATCAGCGCAGAATTGAAACGAAATGCGTACAGGGCGGTTACACCCCTGGCAACGGCGAGCCTAGACAAGTGCCGATTATTCAAAGTACGACTTTTAAATACGCCACGAGCGAAGACATGGGCAAGCTGTTCGATTTGGAGGCGAGCGGATATTTCTATTCCCGTTTGCAAAACCCCACCTGCGACACCGTTGCGGCAAAGATTTGCGAATTGGAAGGAGGCAGCGCGGCTATGCTGTTGTCCTCGGGGCAGGCGGCAAACTTCTTTGCTATTTTTAATATCGCAACCTGCGGCGACCACGTCGTTTCGTCGTCGTCCATCTACGGCGGTACGTACAACCTTTTTGCGGTCACTATGAAAAAAATGGGCATAGAGTTCACTTTCGTTTCCCCCGATTGCTCGGCGGAAGAACTGGAAAAGGCGTTTAAACCCAACACCAAAGCGGTGTTCGGCGAAACGATTGCAAACCCTGCGCTCACCGTTTTGGATATTGAAAAATTTGCAAGCGCGGCGCATAAGCACGGCGTCCCCCTGATTATCGACAACACGTTCGCAACCCCGATCAATTGCCGTCCCTTTGAATTTGGCGCGGATATTGTAACGCACTCCACCACCAAATACATGGACGGACACGGCGTAGCGGTCGGCGGCTGTATCGTGGACAGCGGGAAATTCGACTGGTTGGCGCATGCAGATAAATTCCCCGGGCTTTGCACCCCCGACGATAGCTATCACGGCATTACGTATGCCACCAAATTCGGTTTGGGCGGCGCATTTATTACCAAGGCGACGGCGCAACTTATGCGCGATTTCGGCAGTACGCAATCCCCGCAGAGCGCATTTTATCTCAACCTTGGGTTGGAAAGCTTGCATGTACGCATGGAACGCCATTGTTTGAACGCACAAAAGGTCGCGGAATATTTGGAACAAAACGACAAGATCGGTTGGGTAACTTACCCCGGTCTTGCCTCCGATAAATATTACGAAACGGCGCAAAAATATATGCCGAAAGGCACATGCGGCGTCGTGAGCTTTGGCGTAAAAGGCGGCAGAGCGGCGGCGGAAAAGTTTATGAAAGCCTTGCGCTTGATCGCAATTGAAACGCATGTAGCGGACGCGCGTAGTTGCTGTCTGCACCCCGCAAGCGCAACGCACAGACAAATGAACGAAGAAGAATTGATTGCGGCGGGCGTTCCAGGCGATCTCGTACGCCTTTCCTGCGGACTTGAAAATTACGAAGATCTGATTGCGGATATTGAGCAAGCCCTGAAAACGATTTAACGAACAAAAGGAAAAGTCTGCCTTTTTGGGGCAGACGCGGTAGAATATATGCCTATTAAAATTCCCGACAATTTACCTGCGGTGAAAACGCTGACGGACGAAAATATTTTCGTCATGACCGAAAACCGCGCAATTTCGCAGGATATTCGTCCTTTGCGCATCTTGATTTTGAACTTAATGCCTAAAAAGATCGAGACGGAAACGCAGTTTGCGCGCTTACTCGGCAATACTCCCTTGCAGGTGGAAATGGAGCTGATCCATACAAAATCGCACCAATCAAAGAACGTCACCGAAGAGCATTTGCTTGCCTTTTACAAAACGTTTGACGACGTAAAGGGTGAAAACTTTGACGGCATGATTATCACGGGCGCGCCCGTGGAGCATCTTGCCTTTGAAGAAGTAGAATATTGGCAGGAACTGTGTGAGATCATGGAATGGAGCAAGACGCACGTACACAGCACTTTCCACGTTTGCTGGGGGGCGCAGGCGGGCTTGTATTATCATTACGGTATTCAAAAGCACGGCGTACCCGAAAAGATGTTCGGCGTATTCCCCCATCGCGTAGAATACAAAAATTCTATTTTGTTCCGCGGTTTTGACGACGTGTTTATGGTGCCGCAATCCCGCCATACGACGGTTCTGCGCGAGGATATTGAGGCAGTCTACCCCCTGCGTATTTTGGCGTCGTCGGAAGAAACGGGTGTGTATGCGGTAACCACAAAAAACGGCAGACAGATTTTTGTAACGGGACATTCGGAATACGACGCGGATACGTTGAAAAACGAATATGTGCGCGATCTGTCGCAGGGGAAACCCATTTCTATCCCGAAAAATTATTTCCCGAACGATGACGATACGCAGCCGCCGATCGTGAGTTGGCGCGGACATGCGCATCTACTCTTTTCCAACTGGCTGAACTATTTCGTTTATCAAAGCACACCCTACGACATTAAACAGCTAGAAGAAAATAAATAAAATTGAAAAATATGGTAAAACCCCGCAGTTGCACGATCGCAACCGCGGGGTTATTATTTACAGTTTTCGTTATTTAATTAAATCCTTGATGACTTCGCTGGCGACGATTAAACCCACGACCGACGGTACAAATGCTACACTTGCTGGGATCGGTTTGCCCGTTTCTTCGTCCACCGTTTTGGCGGGCAGCGGTTCTTCCTTGGAATACACCACTTTTAAGTGTTCTATACCGCGTTTTTTAAGCTCTCTACGCATGACACGCGCCAACGGACAAACCGTCGTTTTCGACACGTCCGCCACCTCAAACGCCGTCGGGTCGAGTTTATTCCCCGCGCCCATCGCCGAAATAATTGGCACATTTGCCGCCTTTGCCTGTTCGACAAGGGCAATTTTGCCGCTGACCGTATCGATCGCGTCAACCACGTAATCGTATTGCGAAAAATCAAACTGCGCCGCTGTTTCGGGCAAATAAAACACGTTATACGCGTTCACGCTAATCTGCGGGTTAATATCCTTTGCGCGCTCTGCCGCCACTTCCGTTTTCTGCCGTCCAAGCGTAGAATGGAGTGCAATTATCTGCCGATTGAGATTCGATAAACTGACTTTGTCGTTATCGATCAAATCGAGCGTACCCACACCGCTACGGGCGAGCGCCTCCACAACGTAGCCACCGACGCCACCTACGCCAAACACCGCTATACGCGCCTTTTTCAGTTTTTCAACGCCGTCTTGTCCAAGCAAAAGTGCCGTTCTGGAAAATTGCATATTTTTCTCCATTTTTTCGTTCATCGCGGACATGGTATGCCCGTTTTATCTTTTTTTAGACCCCTTTTATGCGGTTTCTTTCCACGCATCGGGCATAACACGGTTATTTTTAAACCACTCCGTATCCTTAAATACGGTATTATTATTTGAACCATTCACCATCACTGTTTCGCCGTCCGACGTTACCACGATATTGCCGTTCATGGATTCATACCCCGCGCTATTATCCGACACGATCGTCGTGACGTACACTTTGTCCGTATAAGGCGCGACATTGTCCACAAACGCTTGCGACGGGAACATATTTGCCACGTTTGGCGTATATTCGTCGCTGCCGCAACAACAGCAAACGCATACAATTTTCGGCTCGATTACCGCAAAGAGTTCGGGCGTATTCGACGTAGGGCTGCCGTGGTGTCCGCCTTTAAACAAATCGCATTTGGGAAGATCATTGCTTTCGATCAGCGATTGCTCGCCATCGTGTTCCAAATCCCCCGTAAACAGATAGTTCTTCTCACCCTGTGTGAGTAACATACACACCGAATAATCGTTTTCGTCGTTCGTCGTTTCCTCGTAAAAACGCTGATACAAAATATTCATCGTGATCCCTTCGCCAAGCTGATAGGATCTCTGCGCGCCGTTTTCTTCCTTCCAACATTCAAGGGCTGTATAATGCTTTGCGCCCGACGCCACTTCTTCATCACGCAACGCCTCGTATTCTCCACGAATCCCCGACTTTGAACCGGATAAAGGATAATCGATAATCGTTTCGCAAACGAAGCTTTCAAACACGCCGTCCACCTTGGTTGTACCAACAAAACCCGCGATATGGTCCTGATGCGCGTGCGTAGCGATTACGTATTCCAACACGCCGTCCGTGCAGTATTGCTGTACGTACGGAACAATCGTCTCTGCCGAGCCTTTGCGCGATCCCGCGTCGATCAGCACTTCCGTATCGCCCACCTTAATCAGCGTGCAATCCCCCGTGTATTTATTGCCAAGCTCCAAGAAATGAATACTCAGCTCTTCCGTTTCTATATCCTCCGAGTTAGACGAGCTGTCTTCGCTCTGTGAACTTTCCGTTTCCTTTAAAAACGGGATATGGATAATCCCCTTCATGTGTAATACGTAGCAGCCTACGATTGCCACAATAAGCAAAAATGCGATAAAGACCAAAAACGGATATTTTTTTGCTGCTTTCTTTACTTGTTTTTTTACTGTTTTCTTTGCCATAATTTTTATAATACCGACTATGAGAAAAGCCGCCGCCGTTTTCGTGGCGACGGCTTTATAACCGTTGTTTTATTCCCAAAAAGTCCAATTACATGGATTCGTGGATTGTTCTGGAAATAACGTCATCCTGCTGTTCTTTCGTAAGCTTAATGAAGTTTACAGCATAACCGGAAACACGGATGGTGAGCTGAGGATACTATTCAGCGTGCGCGTGCGCATCCAAAAGAGTTTCACGGTCGAATACGTTTACATTAAGGTGATGACCACCGTCGCCAACGTAACCGTCCAACATATTAACCAAATTATCTACTCTGTTCGACATAATATTATCTCCTTTTATTTTTATTTTTTGATTGCTACGCCGCCTTATCGCGACGGCGCAGCCGTGATTTTGTTGACTGATACAAGATTAGTCGTCTTTACCAAGCGATGCGGGCATAATCGAGAACGTATTGGAAATACCGTCTCTCGAATATTCGTAAGGCAATTTTGCAACCGATTCCAAGGACGCCAACGCGCCGTTGCTATCTCTACCGTGCATGGGGTTCGCGCCAGGTGCAAGAGGCGTACCGCTGCGGCGGCCGTCAGGCGTGTTACCCGTCTTCTTACCGTATACAACGTTGGACGTGATCGTCAAAATCGACGTCGTAGGAACGCTTTCACGATAGGTGTAATGGCTCTTAACTTTCTTCATGAACGTCTTCAACAGCCATACTGCAAGTTCGTCTGCTCTGTCGTCGTTGTTACCATATTTAGGGAAGTCGCCTTCGATACGGAAATCAACTACGATACCATGTTCGTTACGGATAGGATATACCTTTGCGTACTTGATCGCGGAAAGCGAGTCAGCTGCACAGGAAAGACCTGCGATACCCGTTGCGAAGAAACGGCGAACCTTCGTGTCGTGAAGTGCCATTTCGATTGCTTCGTAGCAATACTTATCGTGCATATAGTGGATAACGTTGAGCGTGTTTACGTACAATTCCGCAAGCCACGTCATCATGTTATCGAACTTCGCTTGCACTTCGTTGAAATCAAGCGCGTCGTCGCTGGTGATCGGCATAAATTCGGGGGAAACCTGCATGGGTTTGCCCGTCTTCTTGTCAAGAATGAGTTCGTCGTTACCACCGTTGCTTGCATACAGCAAGCACTTTGCAAGGTTTGCTCTTGCGCCGAAGAACTGCATGTCTTTACCGACTTTCATACAGCTTACGCAGCATGCGATACAGTAGTCGTCACCCATTTCAGGACGCATCAAATCGTCGCTTTCGTACTGGATCGAGGACGTACGGATGGAAATTTCCGCGCAATATCTCTTGAATGCGATAGGCAATCTCTTCGACCACAAAACGGTAAGGTTGGGTTCGGGTGCAGGGCCAAGGTTGTCAAGGGTATGAAGGATACGCAAAGAGCTCTTGGTAACCAAGGTTCTGCCGTCTACGCCCATACCGCCGATTACTTCGGTTACCCAAGTAGGGTCGCCGGAGAAAAGTTCGTTGTATTCTTTCGTTCTCATGAACTTCACGATACGAAGCTTCATGATGAAATGATCGATGAATTCCTGCGCTTGCGATTCGGTGATCAAGCCCTTGTCAAGGTCACGCTTGATATAGATATCCAAGAAGGTCGTGTTTCTACCGATGGACATAGCCGCGCCGTTCTGATCCT
>JAZSJN010000106.1:0-6224 GCA_045534315.1 Candidatus Scatosoma sp. | reverse complement strand
GCCATTAGTATTGTCTTCCTAAGACCGCTTGGCCTCCGACTTCTTCGATACTTTCTTCTGCCGAGCTTTCGGTAGAAACTGAAGTTTCGGAACTTACGGACGAGCTGTTGTTTCCGTCGTCGCTATTATCGCCGTTACCGCCGCAAGCCGCAAGCGCAAACGCCATACCAAGCGCCAACAACGCGCATAAGATCTTTTTCATTTTATCCCCTTTTAAATATTAGTCGTCTAACTCTTCGGCTTCTTCGCTGTTTTCAAACTGTTCGTATTGATGACAAAATTCCGCAAAAACCTCGTCCAAAAGCTGCACGTCTTCAATAGGCACGAGCAACGCGTCGTCCCCTTCGCCCTGCAAAGCAAAGATAATCACTTCGTCTTCTTCCTCTTCCGTTTCAGGATCGGCTTTTTGGAATACGCAATACATATTCTTGCGGTATTCGATGGTTGCGATATGGTACAGGCGTTCTACCGTACCGTCGTCTGCCTCCACCTCGAAAATGCGATCGTCTTCTTCGTAAATTTCGTCTTTAATTTCGTTATCCATGGCTTGTTCCTCCGCCTTTTTGTTTTTCATTTTTTCCCGAGCAAGATAGCTTTCCAAAATATAGGACGCCGCAATCGAATCGATCGTCTTTTTCCGATCGTCCCGCTTAATGCCGCCCATGATTTGCGTTTCCCGCGCTTGCATGGTGGTAAAGCGTTCATCTTCCAATTCAATCGGCAGATCGGTCGCTTGCCGCAGGGCGTCCACGAACTCCCGCGTTTTAATCGTCTGGATACTTTCCGTTCCGTCGTAATTGACGGGCATACCGCACACGATCACGCCTACGCCCCGATCCTTTGCAATCTTGGCGATCGCCGCCACGTCCGCCGCAAAATTTCTGGTGCGATTGTACGTTTCACAGGGCATTGCGTATTCGTTGAACGGATCGGACACCGCTACGCCGATTCTTTTGTTGCCTATATCAAAGGCGATTGCTCTCTTGCCTATCATATTTTTATTATAACACAAAAATCCTTGCCCGTCTATCGTTCTTGCAAAAATTTTTGACGTTTTTGCGCATTTGTTCCCGATTTTTTCACATACTACCCTTGACGGATTACCGTTTTTGGAGGTTTTTATGGAAAAATTTGCTTGCGGATTGGTTTTAGGTTGCGTGGCGGGCGCGCTTCTTACCGCAAATAATTATAAAATGCGTACTTTAGTGCGCAAAACGCAGGAAGAAATGAAAGCAAAATTCGATAAAATGATAGACGAAAAAATTCAAGCGGCAGAAGAACTGACGGACGAAATCAAAGAAAGCGCGGCTGCCACCGCCGAGAAAGTAGCGGAAAAAGGCGAAGAACCCTTTGGGAAAATGAAAAAAGCCGCCAAAAAAGCGGCTAAAAAATCCGAATAAGATTTTTGTCGTTTGTTTTTTATTTCACCTTTTGGTTTTCGGCTTTTAAACGGGCGTTTTCTTCACGTAAACGCTCGTTTTCCATTTTCAACGCCTGCGCCATTCGGTCGTAAAGGGCGTTGATTTCTTTTTCCAACCTTCTTTGCAAAAAATCCTTTTGCGGCATGCGCGGCGGCTCTGTTTTTGCTTTGCGCGCCGTTAAAAAGCCGTCTTCCGTCAATCCCATCTCACCCGCAATAGTTGCGATACGTCCCGGCTCCTTTTTTAGAGTGTTGCGGTATTTGTTCTGCAAACGGAGCATCAATTTATCGTCCCCTTTTGCCAAATTAAAAATGGCTTTTCTTACGGACAAGCCCTTGCTCTTTTCCGCCAAAATACTGCGGATTGCAGCGTTTGTTTCCTCTTCTGTAAATTCACGGATTTTTTCCACGGAAAGCTCCGAACCGTCCAATAGGCGGGCTATACGCTCGTCCCCCTTTTCATTTTTCATCAGCGCGTAATAATAATTGCGCACGCTGCCCTTTGCTCTACCGTTGTTGATCCCGTACGTTTCAAAGAGATAAGTAAGCGTTTTTCCTTTGCGTTTTCCGTCTTTGATATATTCCACCAAATTCTTCGCTTCTTCTTCCGTGTAGCCGTTGATTTTATTCATAATTTAGCCTCCGCTTTTTTAAGTTCACGGAAATTATTAACTTATTTTTTCCTTTTTATACTTTTCAAAATAAAAAAAGAATACAATACAGTATGAAAATTTATTTTTTATCTTCTCAGCCCTGCGCTTTGCGGCTTGGCGGCGTATTTTTTGGATTAACCGATCGTTTTGAACGGTACGCCGAGATCGATTTGCGCGACAACATCTTTGTGGAATTTCTACCCGAAAACGCCCTGCCCATATCCTTTTTTCTGACGGAAAACATTCGTTTTTCTCCGCCGGAGCATTGCGAAGTGTATCTGCTCGCCGACGGAATTGCAATTTACGCCGCTGAATTTACTCCCAGCGATTTCACTTTAAAAACTTTGTGGCAAAAACGAATACAAGACGTACTGCTCACCGTGTTTTCGCAAGGTCGTTTGCAACTCGCCGTCAGCTCCCCCGACGATGCGTTTACCACATACCTGCCCCCTGCATTTTGCGATTTTGACGCTGAAATTTACGGGGATTACCTTCTTATAAGCGGCAGCACGCACACGGAAAAACGCCTGCTCGTTTTTCGTAAAAACGGCGAGAAAGTATTAGACGAACAAATTCTTTCTTATTCTCTTTTGGGGAATGTTTTACGCGCCGAATTACCTTTATCCGAGCGGTTTGGTAGAACGGCAGTCTGCGCTTGGTCTTTGGCAAACGATGATTTTCAGCGGACGGAATTTACTCTCCGCGCCCGCACCGCCGATGGGCAAAACGCAGACGGGCAACACGCGCAAACACCTGACGAATTGCTCGCTTACGCCTTTTTCGAAAGCGTCTTGATCGGGGCAAATTACGCCGACTTTCTTTGCGACGAGTTAGCGGCAAACGCCGATAAAATCGTGGATTTTTTAGGGGCTTTTATTGCTATAACGCTGACTGATGATCCTTTTACTTGCGGTTTGGTTCGAAAAAAAGCCGACCGTCTATTTTCTCTGTCTTATTATCACGTAAAAATACAAGACGGGACAATAATCGACGTACACGGATAAAATTTCCAATAAAATATGCCTTCACACAGTTGACAATCCGCCCTTCTTTGTTGTACAATATTTTGCGGAAGAATTCAAACAAGGAGGCGGATAACTATGCAAAAAACCATTTGCAAGAAAGTTTACGATACCGAAACGGCAACGCTTGTAAAGAAAGTGACGTTCGGTGTTTACGGCGATCCCAAGGGCTATGAAGAAAGCTTGTATCAGACGGAAAGCGGACACTTCTTCCTGTACACCAACGGCGGTGCAGAAAGCAAATACGCAAAAGAAGATATTACCCGTATGGGCGCTGAAAAAAAAGACGCTTGGCTGAAAGCGAACGCGTAAACTTAAAAAACGGAAGAAACACCCCACGGCACGCTTGCCGTAGGGTGTTTTTCGTTATGCTGTATTGATCAATATTTGGTAATACGCGCCGATTTAATGATAATCGGTTCGTTAGGTACGCTGTACGTCGTTTCCAAATTCTTCGTCCCGACAATGGGATCAAGCGGATCTCTGACCATCGTCTTGGAGGTTACGAACCAGTCGTCGTCTTCCCCCCCAATATAATCGGCGATCGCGTCTTCTAAATCGTGTAAAACGTCTTGATTGTTGAGCGTCGCAAAGGTACAATGCGAGCTGTTGGACGTTGCGGACGTTACCGTCGAAATGTAGAACATCGACGTTGCGCTGTTTTCGCTGTAATCTCTTTCGATAATTTCACCGTTCGTCTTCTTTACCCACACTTTGCGGCTATCTTCATCCGCCTTTGCGTGATAATACATGGTCAACGAACCGTATTGCTGTTTTAAAACGTCTTTGTTGTTTGCGCCAACGTTAAATTTGTTTTCCGCAAATTCGCCGTATACGCTAAAGAGCGGATCTTCCTTTTCTTCGTCAAACCATACCGTCTGCGGGAATGATTTAATATTCTTCCGCGCAAATTCGTAATAATCTTTATAATCCAGATTGCCGTTTTCGTCCAATTCATACGCGCCCGTATACATTCTGTTGTTTGCAGCCTGATAATTGTGAATGCAAAGCCCGTTATAATATTCGTTTTCTACAAGCCATATAAAATGGTTAACCGTAGCGGGCGTTTTGTCCTTGTAGAGCTGATAATTCAATACGTATTCCGAGCCGTTAAATTCCAAGGTGATCTGCGCTTCGGGATTACCGTCGTCGCACGCGGTAAACGTACCCATGCATCCAAATACGCACGTGATCGCCAACGCGCCCGTCAACATCTTTTTCGCCATTTTCTTGAACATAATTCTTTTCTCCGTTTTCAATTCTCTTACACTATTATTATAAGTGTTATTTTGCTATCCGTCAAGTAGTTTTTGCAAATTTTCTCTCGATTTTTACCCGTTTTACACAAAGGAATGGACAATTTTGTCGTTTTTACAGGTTTTTATACTCCAAGCCCTATGATCGCTACGCCACGGCGCAGAATTGATGTCTGATCATCCACAACGCATAAAAAAACAGCCCGTTCGATAGAACGAGCCGTTTTTGTCAAAGTAAAACTTATTTAAGTTCAGCGGTAGCGCCAGCTTCCTTAAGTTTTGCAACGAGGTCTTCTGCGTCTGCTTTGGGAGCGTTTTCTTTGATAACGCCCATAGCTTCAACAGCTTTCTTCGCGTCAGCAAGACCAAGGCCGGTAGCTTCCTTAACAACTTTGATAACAGCGATCTTGTTAGCGCCGATATCTTTAAGAACAACGTCGAATTCCGTCTTTTCTTCTGCTGCGGGAGCTGCTTCTGCTGCGCCGCCTGCTGCGGGAGCTGCTGCAACTGCTGCGCTTACGCCGAATTCTGCTTCAAGTGCTTTTACAAGTTCGTTCAATTCAAGAACGGTCATAGCTTTTACTTCTTCAATGAGTTTCTGTACATCCATGATTTTTTAATCCTCCGATTTTTTAATAATGATTTTTTAATGATTTTAGGTAGTGCTCAAAAATTAATTGCTTTCTTTCGCCTTTGCGATCTGATCGAGAACGCCAACGAACTTGGAAAGCGACGACTGGAAGCAGCCGAGCATCTTTGCGATAAGGACTTCTTTCGAAGGGATCGCGGACAATGCTTTTACACCGTCTTTGTCAAGATACTTCTGTTCCACGTACGCGCATTTGGGAACGATTTTTTCCACAAGCGCGGGGTTTGCCTTGGTTTCCTTTGCGAAAATCGCTGCGCCGCTCGTTTCGTCCGAGCAGAATACCGTCGCGGTCGTACCGTTCAGGTCGTTGTCGAAATCGGTGATACCGAGATCGTTGAGCGCTTTTCTTACAAGCGTGTTCTTGTATACTTTGTATTCACAACCAGCTTCTTTGAATTTTCTTCTAAGATCCGTTACTTCCAAAACGGTGAGCTTGTTGTAATCCGCGAAAACGATGGACTTGCTGCCTTGAATTTTCGCCTTGATTTCTTCTACGATAAGTTTCTTAGATTCTACGTTAGCCGACATAGTTACCTCCTTTAAGCGTTTCCGCCTGACATAAAAAATACCTTACACCGCAATCGGCATAAGGACGTAATTACTCTTTTAAAAAGTTTCGTATTCCTTAACCTCGGCGAGCGGTTTCCCTTCAAATCTTGCGATACTCACTTTCTGCGGCTGATTTTTACTATGTTATTATATCATCTCCGTCAAAGGCAGTCAACTATTTTTAACCGCCTTTGACGAAAATTTTTGTAATTTTACCGAAAATTTCGGTCGATTTTTTTAAAATGGATAGATGCAAGTTTTTCAAGACGGCGCGAGAGCGCGTACAAACCGTACGTAACCGAGCGCCAACGCCGAAAAACGACGCATATATCTGTTTTAATTAGAGTTTGGGAAGAACTTTTACGCCAGGACCCATCGTCGATGCAAGCGTTACGCTCTTAAGATACGTACCTTTTGCTGCAGCGGGTTTTGCCTTAACAATTGCGTCCATAAGCGCAGTGTAGTTTTCCACCAACTTTTCTGCGCCGAAGCTCTTCTTACCGATCGGGCAGTGGATAATTGCAGTCTTGTCAAGTCTGTATTCAACTTTACCAGCCTTAACTTCTGCGATTGCCTTTTCAACGTCCATCGTAACCGTACCCGACTTATGGTAAGGCATCAAGTCTTTAGGACCGAGGACACGACCAATACGACCTACCATACCCATGATGTCGG
>JAZSJN010000080.1:0-2302 GCA_045534315.1 Candidatus Scatosoma sp. | reverse complement strand
TGGCTACGATCCGACTTGAGCCGTCTGCGCGTTATACGTATGCGTTACATTGCTCGCGCCGAGCGATACCGCCTTTTCAATATCGGGATATTTCGCGCCCGTATGACCGATCGACGCCACTATGCCCTGCGACGACAAATGTTGGATAAATTCTGCCGCGCCGTCCACTTCGGGAGCAAGCGTTACGATACGGATCGAATTGCCGCTTGCCGCGTTGTATGTATCAAACGTTTCAATATCGGGAGCTTTAACGTATTCCAAGGGTTGCGCGCCTTTGTGCGCCGCCGCAATAAACGGACCTTCAAGGTGAACGCCGACAACGCGCGCTCCGTCGCCTTTGTCCGTTTCGCGGTAGGTTTTTACCGCCGACAGAGCTTTGGTGATATTTTCGGGGCTTTGCGTCATGGTAGTTACCAAGAAAGACGTCGTGCCTTCCGCTGCGATCGTTTTCGCGATAATGGAAATGTCCTCCACTGTGCCGTCCATACCGTCCGAACCGCCTGCGCCGTGGATATGCTGATCAACAAAACCAGGCAACACGATCGCGTCTTCGGGAAGTTCGATTACTTCCGCCTTTTTGTCCGCACGACGGGATATTTTTTCAATTTTTTCATCAAACGAAAGGTTACATTTTTTTACACCTTCGCCTGCAACGTAAACGGTTGCGTTTTTAAAAGTTTTCATCTGTAATTCTCCTTGCGGCGTGTGCCGCTATCCTAACGTGAAGATACGAGCAAGACAAGGCGTAGCGAGTACCCCGCTGGGCGCGTACACGGCGTACGTAACCAAGGGCGCGGAGCTACAACGAAGTATTGCGATGTATATGCGCGTTTTTACTTACTAGCAGGAAGAGATGCCGCAGCAATACTCTGCCCTACGCGACGATTGTTTTCGTCGGGTAAACCGATGTCAAGCCCTGCAAATTCGGGATATTCAGCCGCCAACGTTTCTTTGCAGGTTGCAAGGATAACGTCGCCGCCTTTGCCGCCCATAACACGACCTAAGAGCAACATGTGTTTGATGTCGTAGAATTTTGCATAGAAAGGAATGGTGTGCGCCAAATATACGCCGATGTCTTCGTAAATCTGCTGCGCAAGCGCGTCGCCCTTTTCCATAAGCGCTTGGATAACCTTGAGTTTCTGCGCGGGCGTAAGACCTGCCTCGAACACAAAACCGCCTGCCTCTGCCAACTTAATAACAGCGTCCTGCGAGAAATATTTGCAGCCGACACCAAAATCGCCGCTCCATTCGTCCTGCATAGCACCTTCGTTGAAATCTACGGGCGCAAACGCAAGTTCGGAAAGCCAACCGTTAATACCGCCGTTGGTATTGATATAACCGACAGCCTCACTCGTACCCATTGCGATACCGAGTACGCCGTTGTCGTCCAAATCAATCGCCCCCGCAAGCGCCGTAACGTCGCCGTCGTTAGCAACTTCCAAAGGAATTTCCTTGCCGAGCTCTTTGCTCATTTCTTTTGCTACGTTGATGTACATGTTCTTCACGTAATCGCCGTGCTTGGACTTGTCCACCTTAATAAACAGGGACGCAACCATGATCTTGTTGTCTACGTACACGCCCGCCGATGAAACGCCGATCGCGTCAACCGTGGGCATCTTGGACGCAGCCGTCTTCATAGCCGTCAAAATTTCGTTGTAATGATAGGTGGGATCTTCCGTAACTTTCGGATTCCAAACGACTTCTTCGCTGTACACAACTTCGCCGTTGATAACCGCGCTCACCTTTCTGTCCGAACCGCCCGCGTCGAATCCGATACGGCAGCCGTCCAAGTAACCGCCAACGCGAATAGACGCATTTTTCTGCGCGGGAACGTCCTTTTCTTCCATCCAAACCACTTCAAACGGTTTTTCGTAAACGCCGCTCATGAAATCAAAGTCGAACGCGCGAAGTCCGTCCGCCGTGTAAGCATTTTTCAAATATTCGTAAATGGACTTGCTACCCGAAACATAAATTTTGAAACCGCCGACAACCCAAAGGATCGTCTTGGCAATACGTTCTGCCACGCGGAAATTCAGCTTATCGTTTACGCCGTCCGCCAAAGCGTTATATTTGTACACGTAATTATAACCGCCGCTACGTTCTACAACGATGGTAACTTCCACGGGGTTGCCGCTCTTTTGCACTTCCTTATCGAAGTCGTTAAGAGCCTTAATCATAGGATAAAAATTTTTGTCTAATTTAGGTAATCTCATAATAATATCTCCTCTTTGTTTATTACCACGAAGTTATTATACAAGTATAATAACCGAATTGCAATAGAAAATCTTTCATGATTTTGTGG
>JAZSJN010000123.1:0-22908 GCA_045534315.1 Candidatus Scatosoma sp. | reverse complement strand
CGAAATTATCGAATCGGCGCATTTGGACGGCGCAAACGGTCTTAAGGAATTTTGGTACATCGTATTGCCGCAGGCATTCTCGATTATACAGGTATTCTTGATTACCGGTTTTGCAGGCGCGTTCACCAACCAGCACAACGTACTTACGCTGTTCAACTCTTGGCATCCTTCTCAAAACGTTACGTCGCTCGGCCTTGTGTTATGGAACGGTGTTCGTAACGGCGGCGATACGGTTTGGGAGTTGGCACCTTACGCGGCGCTTGGCTTAATGATTACGATTATCGTCGTGCCTCTGACATTCCTGTTTAGATGGGCGTTGGATAAATTCGGCTGGAAAGAAGAGTAAGGAGGTGGAAATATGGCAAAACAATCAAAAATGAGAGATAAATTTTCACCCCTTACCGTAATCATGTTGGTAATACTTTCCGCTTTTGTTATCGCGCTGTTATTTATGTTGGTTTGGGGCTTTATGCAGACCTTGAAACATCCCCATTTGTTTGCGTACGATAAAACGAGCTTTTGGAAGTTTAACGACTTGACGTTCGCCAATTATAGTGCCGTTATTCAGTATGCAAATTACGACAGATGGATGGGGCAGACGGGTTCGCCCAATTTCCCTGAAATGATTCTTAATACGATTCTCTATGCGGTTGGCGGCGCGTTCTTGAACGTATCGGTTATGTGTTTGATGGCGTATTTAACGGCAAGATACAGTTATTTCTATTCGAAAATCATTTACACCATCGTTATCGTGGTTATGGTCGTACCCATCGTTGGTGCGCAGGCGTCGGAAATTGAAATTTTGAAAAATTTCCATTTGTACGATAAGCGGTTCACATTCATGGTGTTAAAAGCCGGTTTCGTCGGGATGTATTTCCTCGTATTTTACGCGGCGTTTAAGACGATCCCTATGACGTACAGCGAAGCGGCAATGATGGACGGCGCAAGCGACTGGTGTATCATGGTCAAGATCTGCTTGCCCTTGACGTTGAACGTGTTTATGACGGTATTCTTGATTACGTTTATTCAGTTCTGGAACGACTACCAATTGGCAATGTTGTATATGCCCAGTTATCCTACGCTTTCGTTCTTCGTATTCAATTATCAGGGGCGAAGAATGAACGTAAACGTACCCGGGTATGAGTTCAATCCGGTTGATACTGGGTCGAAAACGACGGTGCTTGCCGCTACGTTCTTCCTGATCATTCCCATTGCGATTATTTTCATGGCATTGCACGAAAGATTGATGGGGAACCTTTCCATCGGCGGTATTAAGGGTTAACGAAAAGCATTTAATCAGTAAATATATTAAGGAGATAGAAAATGAAGAAAAAATTGTGGATTACGTCTTTATTGGCGGCATTGTCCATAACGGCGGCGGCAGGGGGCGTTGCGCTTGCAAAGCAAGACGTAGCGATTACGGACGCAGCGGAAAATTGGACGGTCGGCACTATCGACAATAACTACGCGTACGGTACTTCGTTTGAAGTTCCCGACGCAACGGTTGAAATCGGTGGCGAAGTAGTAGATGCGACGGCAACGGTTACCTATCCCGACGGTTTGACGGTTTCCACGGAAAACGTATTGCTTGATCAAGCAGGCGTTTATACGGTTACCTACCGTGCGGTGGTTGGCAATACGCATTGCGTAGAAGAAAAACAATTCAACGTTGTAAATAAATCGTATTTGATGCAAAACGAAGCAAGTACTGCTGAATACGGTAAGTATACTCGTTTTGGGGCAAACTCGGAAGGGTTGCTCGTGCGCTTAGCACCGAATGATACGATTACGTTTTCGCAACTGATGGACGTAGGTTCGATCGAGAGTACGACGACGCTGTTCGACGTGTTCATTACCCCCGACGCGTTTGGGTCATACGATTTCAGTAAGCTTGTTATTGTGATTGAAGACGCGTTGGATCCGTCGTACTTCCTTCGTTTCCAGCTGAGACGTTATGCAGCGGAAGACCGTGGTTACGGTCATCTCTATTTGGACGTTTCGGTTAACGGGCAAGACTGGGTAGGCTGTGAAAACGATACGTACAGATGGAACGGCTGGGGTACGCCTTTTAGGGGGTCGTTCTCGGCAGCAGAGCATAAAGGCAGTGCCTGGATGGGCGAGCTCGTAACATTTGCACCTGACAAAGGCACTTGTAAATTGAATTACAATCCCGAAAACATGGAAGCTGCGGTTTCAGGGGCGCATATTGCAAACTTGAACAACCCTGCATTGTTTGAAGATATTTGGAAGGGTTGGCCCAGCGGTAAGGCAAGAATATCGATGACCGCTCAAGACGTAAAAGGCATCACGGCAAACTTCTGTATTAAGAGCATTTTCAGCATAGATTTTTCGAAAGAAACGATGGAAGAAACCGAAGCTCCCAACGTAACCGTTTCTATGTCAGAAGACGAAATGCCTAAAGGACAAGTAGGTCTTGAATATGCAATTCCTGCGGCAACGGCATTCGACTTTTATTCGGGCGTATGTGACGTGAAAGCCAACGTTTATCGTGATTATGCAAGCGGTTCGCCCATCAGCGTAAGCGTTGTAGACGGTAAGTTTATACCCAAGGCGGCTGGTTGGTACACGATCGCTTATACTGCATATGACGCATTTGGTAATGAGGGGCTTGTGCTTCGCAACGTATTCGTAGAAGAAGATCTTGGTGAAATCGAAGTGGTTTTACCTAGCGATTTGAACACGAGCGCGACGTTGGGTAACTGGATTACCCTTCCTGCGGTAACGTATACGGGCGATTGCGGTTATGCGAGCGTTAAGACGACGATTAGTCTTGGCGATGAAACGTACGAAATCACGGACGGTAAATTCTTGCCCGAAAAGGTAGGCGAATGGAAAGTAACCTATACCGTTACGGACTATATCGGCAGAATTGGCACGGCAGAGTACGTTATCAATGCTGAAATCGGCGAAGGTTACGCTCTTTTGAGCGAATTGATCTTGCCGAAGATCTTTGTTTCGGATAGCGAATACGTTCTTCCCGAATTCTATGCAACCGACTATTCGACGGGCGCACCTGTAAAATTGCTTTGTGACGTAGTCGTAACCGATAAGAACGGCGATACGAAGTATACCTCGGGGAATAAATTCAAGCCTTCCGTGACAGAAAACGGCGATTTAGTTAAGATCTCGTATCAATGCAACGGCGACGAAGTTTTGGTAAGAGAAGTTCCTGCTGTGCTTGTTAGAGACGACGCAAACGGCAAGATTAATGCAAAGAATTACCTTTACGGCGTAGACATTGAAACGTCTTATAAGTATGTGGTAACGGATGCAAAAGGTCAACCCGTAATCGATGAAAAAACGGGAGAACCGAAAGAAGAATGGCATCAGGCTGGTGTTGCGGTTATTGCGAAAGCGGACAGCGAGCTTTGCGGTTGGACGTTTGCAACGCCGCAGCTTATGAATAATTTCAGCATACTCTTTGAAGGTATCCAAGAGTTAGCGAAATTCGACGGGCTTAAAATTACGTTGACTGACTCGAAGAACGCAGCGGAAGAAATTAGCGCTATCTTAATGAAGAAAGGTAACGGTACGACGATTATCGTTGGTGAAGAATCCCTTGACGCGATGAGTACGTCTATCGCAGCGAACAAGCAGTACTCGCTTTCTTATAAAGACGGTAAATTTGTCTTTTCTGGTTTGACGGTGGCGGTAAACAAGACGGTAAACGGCGAAGCGTTTACGGGTTTCTCGTCCAACCTTGCTTACGTAAAGGTTGAAATGATCAACGCAAAGGCTGGTGCAAGATATTTGTTGCGTAGCGTAAACGAAGCAAACCTTTCGCGTAGAAACCAAGAAGTATTCGCGCCGAACTTCCAGATATTGGGTAGTTTCAACGGTAACCAATCGCTGAATGCAACGTTTGAAATTTCTCCGGCAATTGCAAACGACGTATTTGCACCGAACGTTAGCTTGTCGATGACGGTAACGGCACCCGACGGCACGATCGTTGTGGATAACAACGGCGTTGCATTGAAGGACGTGGCAACGAATAAATCGTATTTCGTTACCTTGTCGCAGTACGGTAAATACGTAGCGACGTATACGGCAGTGGAAGAAGATTGGGTTACGGAAAACCCGCTTGTTCTCAGTGAAGCAATCTTCGTTATTGACGAACAGAAACCGCAGGTAGCATTTACCAACGCAACGCAAACGACGGCGAAAGTGGGCGACGTAATTACGCTGCCTAGTATCGTTTACAGAGATAACGTATCTTTGACTGAAAATATCAGAGTTGTAGCGGGTGTGTATAATCCTTTTGGTAGATATTATTTCTTCCAGGATAAGGAAAATGCGATTAAGTGCGCGTATGAAGGAACTTACAAGTTTATCGTTATGGTATTCGATGAACAGGGTAATATGAGCTCTATAACGCACACGGTCACGGTGACGAAAGAATAAGGAGGTATGAGCGATGAAATTAAAAAGAATAACGGCTAGTTTATTATTAGCAGCTTGTACGTTCGCGTGTGCTTGCGGTGATAAAGGTGGCAGCGGTGGTCCTGTAACGGGCGACGTTGTTAACGAACCGAATATCAATCAGTACGTAGATGGCACCCTGCATGACGTTAACGTGGATTTTGATGCACCCGTATCCGATTTTATTGTAAACGGAAAGACCGATTACAAAATCGTTTCCGGCAGATCGAACAGCGCTAAAGGAGCAGGTTACATTGCGGAACAAGTATACAAAGCAACGGGCGCGGCGATCGAAATTATCGACGATCTTGCAAATGTGACGTTGGACGAAAATTCCAAATATATCTTGGTAGGTTGTGAAGATCTGTACGTAGAAGAAGGCGGCGAAATGCCCGATTACGATACGATCGGTCTTGCGGGCTATAAGATTGAAACGATCAACAAAAACGTATTTATCAACGCACAAAACACGTTGGACGGTTATCAGATGGGCGTACTCGCGTTCTTGCGTGAAGTCCTTGGTTACGATATGATTTCGGAAGATTACGTAATCTACGAAAAGGACGGCGCGGTGATGCCCGCCATGAGCATTTTGGAACGTCCCGACTTCGATTACCGTAGAAGTGGTGGTACTGTAAACGCCGTTGGGCAATTCGGTATGGGGTTCACTTACGCGGACCCGATCATGAGTACGGGCGAATCGTGGGTACATAACGTATACGACTTCGTATCCTTGGAAGAAATGGACGAAAATCCCGATTGGGCTTCGTCGGACTCTACCCGTTGGCAGCTTTGTTTTACCTCTCGCGGTAATAAGGACTCTTACGCGAAGATGGTAGAACATATTGCAAACAAGATCAAGACGCACTTGATTAACCATCCTGCGCAAGATACGATGATGATCGGTCAGCACGATATCGGCGGCAATACGCCAATGGTACAAAACTGTAAGTGCGCGGCGTGCCAGGCAAGTTACAATTATTACGGCACGATGGCTGGTGCGTGGCTTTCCCTTTGTAACCGTGCGTCTATACTTGTAGACGAATGGTTGCAGACGGACGAAGCAATTGCGATTTTCGGCGGTGTAAAACAGTACAACCTGCTCCAACTCGTATATCATACGCACGTTAATCCGCCTATTGAAAGCGATAAGAACGGTTATATCTACGACGAAGAAGGCAAGGGTATTCCCAAGGTTGAAATGTGGTTCAACAGCAATGGTTCGATGGAAGAATGGGAAGACGCTTGGACGGATGAAGAAGGCAATTCGTTGGAAAGCGATACGATAAAAGCTTGGTCGGATACGCACGAACGCATTTATACCGCGCCCAACGTACACTACATGTACGCAACGTCGGCGGCAGACTGGGTTCACTCCTACTACGAAACGCAAAACGCAGGTTGGAAGAACATTTGTGACGGCTGGGCAGGCGTAGGCGGTAAAAACGTTGGTACGGGCGGCGGCGAATTCTTCGTTTGGGCATACAACCTCAATTCCAGATTCGCGCTTTATCCCTACAACAGCTTTGATACGAGCTGGGAAACGACGAGATACTTCAAGCGTATCGGCGCGAAGTATATGTTCTGGCAGTCCCATTATCAGAATCCGAACAACTCCGGTTTCACGAAGCTGCACAACTACTTGGATTCCAAGATAGAATTTGACGTAAATGCAGATTATATGCACTACGTAAATAAATTCTTTAAGTATTACTTTGGTGTGGCTGGTGATCAGATGCAAGATTTCTTCGAACAGATCCAAGCGCATTGCCGTTGGATGGAAGAAGTAAATCAGGTCAGCGGTAACATCCACAACATCAAATACGGCAACAAGGAAAACTGGCCCGAAGGGATGATCAACAACTGGATGGATATGTTCTCTAATGCATACGATGAAATCGATCAGGCGTACAGAGTAAGCGATCCTGAACTGTATCAGCTCTACAAGACGCACCTTGAGATCGAAGAACAGTTCCCGCTTATCATTTTGTGTACGACGTACGCAGATTCGTTTGAAGCGAATGATTTGAAAGTTATGCGTCAAAGATTTGTGGATATTTTCTACGGATTGAACAATACGGTTCACGCAGAAAGTACGTTGATGACGGAAATTACCGATCTTTGGGATCTGGACTAAGGTAAGGAGGAAAAAAATCATGAAAAAAATGAAAGCATTATTTTTGACTCTTGCACTTGGCTTTACGTTTGCGGCTGCTGCTACGGCAGTAGCCTGCAACAAAGGCGACGAGGCGCCTGCAACCAGTTCCGATTGGTTCGGTGGTGAACAAGAAAGTCTTGTATCGCTCCGTTTTGATGAGTCGTATTTGAAGACGTATCAGTACGAATCCTTTGCGCCTGCTTATTCGGTATCGGGTACTGCTTCGAAAGTGGAATTTTCTTCTTCCGACGAATCGATCGCGACGGTAGACGGCAACGGCGTAGTTACAACCAAAGACGTTATTGGTAAAGTTATTATCACGGCGACGGTAGAAGGGGTTAGCGCTACTTGCGAACTCGACGTTGAAAAGTCGCCTTATGCACCGGAAATTGTGTTGGATAAAACGGAATATACCATAGAGGCTGGCGAAACGCTTGAATTTAACGTCAAGACCGAATGGAATAAAACGGAAATGGAAGATATTGAATACGCTGTTTCTTTTGCGGAAAATTCCCAAAATGCAGCAGCGCAGATCAGCGTAGACGGTAATACCGTGAAGGTTGTCAGCGCAGGCACCGAAACGATCGACGTAATTGTTTCGACGACGGTGCGTGGTATCTATACCAGCAAAGTAGTTGCAGTAGAAGTAAAAGAGAGCGTATTGACTCTTCAAGCAATGAATACCTCGTTAAAACCTTCCGTAGGTAAATATACGGCAACGATATCCACGACCGATTTGATTGGGGATATGGCGAACAGCGTTGATTTGTCTTTCGCTGCGGTAAAAGGTGGAAAGGTCATTGACGGTGCGTCGATTGCATGGAAAGTTAACGGTGACGCGGCTGTTGTTGAAGACGGCAAGCTCGTTGGTAAGAAGAGAGGTTCTGTTACCGTAACGGGTACGGTGGAACACGAGGGCGAAACGGCAACGGTAGAAGTTGCTTGTGAAGTACTTCCTCCTGAAGTACACCTTGAAGAAACGTATACGCTTGAAATTGAAAATATTCAAAATACAACGATGAAAGTCAGCGAAAAACTGATCGGTAAACTGCAAAATGCAGAATTGAACGGCAAAATCGTAAGCTCTCAGGTTGTAGCAGGACCGCAGTTGATTAAATTCATGTTTGATCAGAAAGCAGTTGATGCAGGAAAGAGAAATCCTTACTTCCCTATGTCGGCATCGCAGCTCGGCAACCAGCAACTTGTTATCAATACCGATCTCGTGCGTTACACGATGGATATTGAGATCTATACCATGATCATCAATAACGCAGCTGAACTTGACAAGATGAAAGCAATTGCGTATACGGGTCAAACGGAATTTAATGAACGCTATCAGCAGGAAAAGTCCTCCGAATACTACGACGGTTATTTCATTTTGGGCAACGATATTGATTATAACAAAACGATTACCTCGATGACGGATACGGGTAGCGTATGGTGGTGTCAAGGTAATACTTACGATCTTACCAGAGGTTTCAAGGGTGTATTCGACGGTAGAGGTTACAATATCGACGGTGTTACGGTTGGTACTAACCCTTCGGGCGATAAGGCGCAAAGCGGTGGTATCTTCGGTTATATTTCTAAGACAGGCGTCGTGAAAAACGTATCGTTTACAAACGCGACGTTGCTTACGAATCAAGGCTTTATTTGCTCGGCTGGCGACGGTACGATTGAAAACGTAAGTATTTCGTATAAGAAGATTGGCGGCGACAAAGAAACTACTGGCCTTAACAGCAGTGATCCTCGTATCATGGGTTCATTCTTCACGATGAGAGCAGGCTCAAATGCGAACGTAAAAAATTGTTTGATTGACGCGTCCGCGGCGGATATTACGCTGGAAGAAAGCAAATACAACGGTGTAACGACGTTCCCCATTCGTTTGTCGGGCGTAGCAGAAAACGTTGAAAACGTAATCGTACTTTGCCCCAACCAAAAATTGTTAGACATTTCCGGGGCAGACGTTAAGAGATTGACCTACAACGAAGTAATCGCAGAAGACGGTTTAATTTCGACGTTTGATAAATCGATTTGGACAACGGTAGAAGGTATTCCTATGTTTGTCAACCAGGCGAATAATCTTGACCGCGACGCAGCGATTGAATTCATCAACGTAGAAACGACGTTGGTTGCAGGTTTTGAAATGCTCGTTCTTACCAACAACCCTTACGTAAAGATTGAGGTGGAAGAGGTAGAAGGCGTTAAGTTTGAAAGTTCTATCCTTACGGCAACGGACGAAGCGTTCACGAAGGAAGTTACCCTTACGGCAACGTCCTTGCTGAACCCGTCGATCACGGCAACGCATACCGTATATATTGACAGCTTTGGTAAGGCGGTAGCAGCTCCGTCGCTTGATGCAGATCCAGTTGTTTACAATTCCAATCCTGTTCTTTCGATTGGCGACAACAGCTGGAAAGGAGATACAAATTACGTTTACTTTGGCGCAGAGGTCATTGGTGAAAGTGAAGGCCCGACAGATCTCATGATCAATTGGGAAAAACTCGGCTGGGGTAAGAGCGAAGTTACGGTTGTCAGCATTAAGAACGGCGAAAGAGAACACTTCGTTATCAATGTCGAAGTAGACTACGTTGCAGGTGATTTTGCGGCTAGTAAGCAAATTTATGACAGCGCCTTCAGTTCTCGGAGAGCGAATAGTGAATATTCGTTTACGGAAGTTGAATCTGACGTACCTGCGCCCGAAGGTTATAAGAACGTTACCAGACTTGATTGTAATATCGCATGGAGTACGGCATTGGCAAGAGAGTTCTGGCATCCGGATAGCATGAGCGCATATTCCGATCTTTGGTTTGCGATGAGAATTGTTAACGGTCGTTGGGTAATGCAAGAACAAACGCTCGACGCGTCTGCTTGGGTATATTTCCACTACACGCAGACGAGCGAAGGCGTATGGGCCGTGGAAGTGAAGATAGGTGACAGCGTACATAAGGTTGAACACGACGTCAAAGGTTTGAAACTCCAAGACCTGCTGTATCGCAGCGGTTGGTCAAACGGTTTCTTGTTGTATAACAACAACCAGGGCGAGAAGAAGGACGAAAACGGCGTGCCTATCCTGCCGTTCACGACCAGCATCTACGCAACGGAAGTTTATGCGATTGAAAAAGCATAATTAGCGTAATCGGACGTTCTAAAAAGTAAAAGTTTGAAACGTGGTACGGCGGGCGATCCCGTCTGCCGTGCCGCGTGGATATTAAACAAGAAAAACAAAATAATGGAGGAAAACACATGAACAAAATCAAGAAAGCGTTATTGTTAACTTTGTCTTTGGCGATGTCAGCAACATTGTTTGCGGCATGTAAAGACAAAAACAATGGCGGCGCTACGAGCAGTTCGGATACTTCCAGCGAAGTTTCTACGCCTGTAGAAGACAGCTCCGTTGAAGACAGCTCTGTTGAAGACAGCTCCGTTGAAGACAGCTCCGTTGAAGACAGCTCCGTTGAAGACAGCTCTGTTGAAGACAGTTCCGTTGAAGACAGCTCCGTTGAAGACAGTTCCGTTGAAGACAGCTCCGTTGAAGACAGCTCTGTTGAAGACAGCTCTGTTGAAGACAGCTCCGTTGAAGACAGCTCCGTTGAAGATGGTGGCGATGAAGAAGGTGACGACGTAACGGCACCTGTATTCAGCGAAATTGACACAACGGTGTTTGACGGGTTGAATGTTGGCGACAGCATTATGATCCCCGAGGTAACGGCTACGGACGAAACGGACGGCGAAGTGGAAGTGTACGCATCTTTTGGTACGATGAAATACCAGAGACCGGTCATGATGGGTGAAGAATTTGTAATGGATTTGGATGGTGCATATCTGCTGAAATATGTGGCGCAGGACGCGGCTGGAAACGTAGCAGAAATGACGATTTCGGTCGAAGTATCGGTACCCCCTTCAGTTTCGGCTGTATTGCCCGCTGCTACGGCAAACACTGACGCTACCAGCGGTACGATCGTGGCAACGAACAACGGTTGGGAAACGACCACGGACTATGAACTCGCAGACGGTTATGCGCATATCATTAATTATTCGGGTGAAAGCCGTGTTGATAACTGGTTCATGGCTTACGGCGAAGGCAAATTGTTGTGGCTTGTAGACGATAACGACGGTTACGGTGTATATAAGCCCTATTACGATACCGTAGCGGAAATGGCAAACGGTTATGCGTTTGAAACGATTTTCGATTACGAGAACACCTACTACGGCGTAGAAGAATTTGTAGCGGTGATCTATTCGTTGTCTGAAGAAAAAGTTGAATCGTGGGCAAACGGCGTTTACACTTTCTCGCTTGTATATATCAACGAAAACAATACGAAGTACGAAGTTACGGTTGATTTCACGTTGGGTAGCAACTCCATGATGAACAAGGTGGATATTGCAATTGATAGTTACTATGCAGAAGAGGACGGTAGCTATTTGGAAGAACCCGATGCAGTAAGAACGTTTGCAATCACGCAGAGCAGCGGCGACGACGTCGTAGTTGCTTACGATCCTGCAGAAGTGCTTGTATCTTCCTACACGATTAAGGACGCTGAAGGCGCAGAAGTTTCCGAACTTAACCTTGTTGCAGGCGAACAGGTAACGTTGTCGATGGCAGACGTTCCCGAAACGTGCGTAGCTAAGTGGGATACTTTCAATGTAACGGTTGTTGACGGGGAAGGTGTGGAAGTAGATGAGAGCGTTTTGAGTGTATACGTAAGCACGTATTATGATCCAGAAATTAACGTAACGGGTTACGTAGCAGGCGAATATACGATCACGATCGAATCCGGTTTTGTAACGAAGACGTTGACGGCGACGGTTGTATTGCCCGAAACGACGGAAATCTATGCAAAAGCAAACAAGTGGGCTTATGGCGAAATGACGTCGGCTGAAATCTATGCTGACGGCGCGTTGAACTTTGTCGTTGTAGCAAACGAATATGCAGATGCATCCGCGGCGATTGAAATTACGGCAAGCCCCGATGGTTCGGAAGCTTACGTAGAAGATAACGGCGACGGTTCTTGGACGTTCTATCCCGACTATGCAGGCGAATACGAACTTACGATCGTTTCCATTGCAAACGAAGAACTTTCCAGCACGATCATGGTTACGGTTAACGAATGTCCCGATCTTAGTGAAATTATCAACGGCGAATATCAGAACAGCGACAAAGCGAAGGATAAACAGCTCTACGTTATGATGATGGAAGTAGATGACAAAATTGGCCAAGTATTTGTAACGCTTGATATGGCTATGTACGGTTGGGACGGTAGCGTAGAAGCTATGATTCATCAGTATTGTCTCTACGACTTTGAGTATGACGAAGACAGCAGAACATTCGCGTTGACGGCATATACCGAAGAAGATATGAATGACATTGGTGTCAGTGAGGCGTATCCCGGATATACCTATTCCGACACGGTTCTTACGAGCATGGAATTGACCGCTGATTACGAGCTGAAGCTTGTATATTACAATGCAAACCAAATAACGACGGTGGTTCCTTATGCAGAATTGACGCCTATGCAGTGGGTTGCTGGCGATTATGCTTGCCCGATTGATGATGAAAATCAATATACGTTGCGTGTATGGGATGACGGAACAGCTTCCCTTACGAAGGACGTATGGAATCCGATGTGGTGGGGCTGGTCTCCCGAAAGTGGTGTTGAATTCAGATTTACGGTTAGCGATGCTTTCGTAATGACCGTTAGTGAAATTAGCTATGGTGAAATGGGTGATTTCGCGGTAGGTACGACGCTTACGTATGATCAAGACGCAGGTACGATTACGGTTACGATCAGCGAAACGGAATATATTTTCGCTTAATCGTTAACGTCACGTATTTAACAACAGTTAAATATACTTAAAAAAGAGAGCCGACGGGGTATCCCGTCGGCTTTTCTGATGGGTAAAAAAGAAAAAGTTTTTTCAAAAAAGGTATTGCATTTTTAACCTATCTGTGATACAATAAATAAGATAATAAATAGTAGGAGAACGATTATGAAAATGAAGAGATGGATCGCGTTTACCGCATCAACCGTTATGGCTTTGGGAGTAATGAGTTTAACCGCTTGCGGCGGTGGCGGTGGCGCGGCGAATATCGATTATACGATCAAAATCGTCGATCAGGACGGCGACGTTGTGCAAGGCGTATCTTTCGCGGTATTGGACGGCGAGAAGACGGTGGCAAGCTTGGTAACGGATGCAAACGGGGTGGCAAGCGGTGCAATGCCCGCAGGCGAATATACGGTAAGTTATACGGCAACGCCTTCTATAGAGTATGACGTAAATCCCGAAACGGCGGGTATCGATATCGTTACGGAATTTTCCATATCGTCAACTGCTGCCAACGTAACGTTGGTAATTTCCAATTGGACGGCAGGGACAACCTTGAACCCGTATACCTGCTATTATGAAACGAATGAAATAACGGACGCAATAACGGGCGAAATTACGTACGAAACCAGCGCGACGATGTTCGTTCCTACGGTGAAAGCAAATTCGGATAATTATTACCTGATTGCAAAATCGGGCGATAGAATTATTTGTGTCGAACAGGCAAACGTAACCATTATTTACAAAGGCACGTCGTACAGTGCAAAGGACGGCGCGATTGAGATTCAAGCGCAGGCGGCGGTTGCTGGCGATTTGAACGATTGGGCAAGATTCCAAATTATCAACGATACGGACAACGATATTGAGCTTGTCATGACGTTTAAGGACGTAGAAACGGAAGAGGGTGGCGACGAAACGACGTCGGACGAAACCGCGGAAACGACGTCGGAAGAATTGGGCGCATAATCGCGCATAAAGTAAGGGTAAAAAAGGAAAGTAGAATTTCCGTTTTTATAAAAAAATTTAAGGGGTGTTTTACAAATGAAAGGTTCAAACTTGGTGTATGGCGTAAAAGATAGGCCGGGGCTTTGGCAAACGATCGTATTTGCTTTCCAACAGGTGCTTGCGATTTTGGCGGCGACGATCGTCGTTCCCGTGATTATCAACGGTAAAACGGGTTCGGATATGTCGCAATCTGCGGCGCTTGTCGGCGCGGGCTTGGGTACGCTTGTGTATCTTTGCTTTACGAGATTTAGAAGTCCCGTATTCTTGGGCTCGTCTTTCGCGTTTATCGGTTCTATGTGCGCGGCGTTTGGCGGCGCAGGCGCGTATATGTGCCTTGGATATCTCGGCTTGATTATCGGTGCGGTTTTGGCGGGCTTGGTGTACGTTGTTATCGCGCTGGTTGTTAAATTTGCAGGTGTAAAATGGATTGATAAAATTATGCCCGCGTCTGTTATCGGACCTACGGTTGCCGTAATTGGTCTTTCCCTTGCAAGCAATGCGGTTGGCGATATGGTAAAAGGTGCGGTATATGACGGAGAGCTTTCGGCGTACGTTATGAACTGGAATAGTATTCTCAGCTTGATTTGTGCGCTCGTAACGATCACAACGGTTATTCTTTGCTCGGTATACGGCAAAAAGATGCTGAAAATGATCCCGTTTATTATCGGTATTTTAGCGGGCTATCTCGTGGCTACGATTTTTACGGTGATCGGTGAAGTTGCCGACAAACCGCAGCTGATCATTATCAATTTCAGAGTCTTTAAAGATATGGCGTGGATGCCCGAATTTACCTTTGTAGAGGCGTTTAAGGGTATCGGCGACGTAGAAAACTTTAAATGGGGTTCGTTTATCGTCAGCCTTATCGTTGCGTACGTTCCCGTAGCGTTCGTAGTATTTGCAGAACACCTTGCCGATCATAAGAACATTTCTTCGATTATCGGCGAAGATCTTACCAAAGATCCCGGTTTGCACAGAACGTTGCTTGGCGACGGCGTCGGTTCGATGGTAGGCGCATTCTTCGGCGGTTGCCCCAACACGACGTACGGCGAATCGGTTGGTTGCGTAGCAATTTCTGGTAACGCGTCCGTTGTTACCATTTTGACAGCGTCGGTTATCTGTATTATTTCGGCGTTTGTTGCGCCTTTCGTAACCTTCCTTGCTACGATCCCCAATTGCGTAATGGGCGGCGTATGTATGGCTTTGTACGGCTTTATCGCAGTATCGGGCTTGAAGATGATTCAAAAAGTAGACCTTAATGAAAACCGCAATTTGTTCACGGTTGCGACGATCTTGATCGCAGGTATCGGCGGTATGGCGTTGAGAATTAAAGAAATCACCATCACGGCGGTTGCTTGCGCTCTTATCTTGGGTATTTTGGTAAACTTGATCACGTCCAAAGCGGCAAAAAAAGAAGAAGTTAAAGAAGAAATTAAAACGGAAGAAGAGCAGGACTAATTATGGAAAATTATAAAAACGTTCATATTTTGGACCATCCGTTGATCCGTCACAAACTCGCAATTATCCGTAACAAAGACACGGATACCAAACAATTCCGCGACGTCGTCAAAGAGTTGGCAACCTTGATGGCGTACGAAAGCTTTAAGGACGTGCCCACGCAAGAAATCGAAGTGGAAACGCCGCTTGAAAAGACGACGCAGACGGTTGTGAAAGAAAACTCAATCGCAATCGTACCCATTTTACGCGCGGGGCTTGGTATGGTGGACGGGATTTTAACGTTGTTCCCCGCGGCAAAGGTCGGGCATATCGGTCTGTACCGCGACGAAGAAACGTTAGAGCCGCAGGAATATTACTGCAAATTACCCACGAATATCGAGCAAAAAGTGGTAATGGTGGTTGATCCTATGCTCGCTACGGGCGGTAGTGCGTGCGACGCGATCAAAATGCTGAAAAAGCGTGGTTGCGACAAGATCAAACTCATGTCGATTATCGCCGCGCCCGAGGGCGTGAAAAAGGTCGCGGAAAATTATCCCGAAGTGGAAATTTTCGTGGCGATGCTCGACCGTGGCTTGAACGAGCACGGCTATATCGTACCCGGTCTTGGCGACGCAGGTGACAGAATTTTCGGTACGAAATAATTTTTTGAGATAAACAAAGGTAGGACGCTTTGCGGCGTCCTGCTTTTGCGTAGGTTTATTATGAATCGGATAAAAGAGAGATTGAGCGATAAAAAAAGTGTGAAAATTTGGGCGTATGCGGGGCTTCTTTTCGTCGTGTTCGTGTGGGGGACTGTGCCTTTGTTCACCAATAAGTTGGTGACAAAACAAGGTCCGTATTCCGCGTCGCTGTATAACGGCGCGGTGGGACTGATCGCGGCGGTCGCATTGCTCGCAATCTGCGCACCCAAATTAAAAGAACTGCACAAAGGCTACTTTTTGCTTGCCGTACCGACGGGCTTTTTCAACGCCATCGCGTCGCTCCTGCAAAAAATCGGGCTGAAATACACCACGCCCACCCAGTACGCATTCTTGGAAAACCTGTCTTGCGTACTCGTGCCGATTCTGCTTTTTTTGTTTATCAAGAAAAAACCGAGTGCAACGACCGTTTTGGCGTCGTTGTTGTGCCTTGTAGGCTCGTTCGTGCTCAGTGGCATGAATTTCTCCACCAACAGCATATCGTTCGGAATTGGCGAGATTTTGTGCGCGTTGGCGGGGCTTTGCTACGGCGTGAATATCGCAGCGACGGGGGCGTTTGCTAAAAAGATGAACGCAGGGCTTTACGTCATGATACAAATGTGGATACAGGCGATCGTGTCTTTTGTGATCGCCGTATGCTTGCAGTATGTAAAGATCGACGGCGCGCCGATCGAACCCATGCTCTTTTCGTGGAATATCAAACACGTGTTGGGCTTGTTGGCGTTGGCGCTGGGCTCGTCTACCCTTTGTTGGTTGATACGAACGAACGTTATGAAATACATAGACGCGTCGGCGGTGGCGGTAATTATGCCGTTTTCGGCGGTAGTAACGGGCGTTTTGTCTGTAATTTTAGGTACGGATAATTTGACCTTGAACTTAGTATTGGGCGCAAGTATCGGCTTTATCGCGGCAATATTATCGGGTATAGCGGACGTTCTGGACGCGCGCAAAAAAACCAAAGAAATACAAAAAAAGGTAGAAAAAGAAGAATGAAATTGCAATATTTTGGTACGGCAGCGGCGGAAGGGATTCCGGCTATATTTTGTGATTGCGCAGTTTGCCAAGAGGCGCGCAAAAAGAAAGGTCGGTACATCCGCACTCGTTCCCAAACGATGATAGACGACAAACTGCTCGTGGATTTCAACGCCGATACGTATATGCATTCTTTAAAATACGGCGTCAATTTGTCTAAATTAGAGCATTTATTTGTCACGCACGTCCACGAGGATCATTATTACCCCACCGAGCTGTTAAACCGCAGAAAGGGGTATTCGCCGATCGTAAGCACGCCGCTTTTGACGGTGCACGGTTCGGAAGATTTGCCTTTGTACGCTGAGCGAGAATGGGACGCAACCAATGCAATTTGGCGGCTTTTACAAGAAGACAACCGAGTTGTTTTTGACGTTTTACGCCCGTATGAAAGGACGGAAATCGACGGGTATTTCGTCACGGCGTTGCCCGCTCAACACGGAACGCCGCACCCGTATATTTATATCTTTGAAAAGGACGGAAAAACGCTGTTATATCGCAACGACAGCGGGTATTTAACGGAAGAAATTTTCACGTATTTACGCGAAAAGGGGATAAAATTCGATTTGGTTTCCTACGAATGTACTTGGTGCGACGAAGACGCGGAAGGCGCGGCGAAATACCACTTGGGGTTGCCGAACGCGATTGTGGAAAGACAGAAATTTATCGAAAACGGGAATTATAAAGAGAACACGATCAGTGTAATCACCCATTTTTCTCACAATATGAAGGGCGCAGGGTACGGAAACATGAAAAAAGTCGCGAAGAAAAACGGCTTTGTGCTTGCCTACGACGGCATGAAAATTGACTTTTAACGTTTAAAGAAAATCTATAAAATCTAAGGAGAAAAGATGATGAGTAATACTGATAGATTTATTGCGAAGAAATGGGGCGTTATGTGTCATTTGTTGCACTCTGTGCAAAACAATCCCGACTTACCGTCCAACGAAGGGGTTGGGCAAACGGCTTGGGACGAGTTTGTTGCGCAAATCGACGTAAAAAATATGGCGAAAGAGTTGTATGAAATGGGTGCGGGATATTTGTTGCTGACCATCATGCAGGGCAATCCGTATATGATTGCGCCTAACGCAACGTACGACAAAATCGTAGGCTCTGCGCCAGGGAAATATTGCAGTACGCGCGATTTGATTTTAGATTTAGCTACGGAATTAAAAAAATACGATATCGATTTGTTTTTGTATTATACAGGGGACGGTCCGCACAAAGACGTTCAGACGGGAAGGGCTATGGGTTTTCAGGACAGATATAACGAAGCGCCCGTTTCAGAAACGTTTTTGAAGAATTGGTCGTCGGTGTTGAAAGAATACGCGAAAAGATACAAAGACGTCGTCAAAGGTTGGTGGATAGACGGCTGCTACGGCTATTTTGGTTACGACGACGAGAAAATGCGTTATTATTACGACGTATTAAAAGACGTCAATCCCGATTGGCTGGTTGCTTTTAACGACGGATATGCCATAGAGCAGGCGTGGGGAAAGGAGGAATGGGCATACGATCCCACGAACGACGAACTGCAAAAAATACCCGTTTCTCTGCGTAAACGTTTTGTGAACGAAGATTATCTTGCAGGCGAAGCGATTGATTTTAACGTTTATCCCGAAAGCCGTTATGTAGAAGGCGCGCAATGGCACGTCTTATCGCATCTTGGCAGCCGCGACGGGCTGTGGGGAGGCTGGGGCGGCATAGACGTCCGCTATACCAAAGCGTACCTGACCAAATATTTAAAAGCGGTTTGGGAAAAGGATGGCGTCGTTACGATTGATATGGGCTTAAAGCGTTCGGGCAAGTTTTATGCCGAACAAAAAGCGTTTATAATCGACGTTATGAACGAAGTCAATAAATAAGTTATTGATAGATAGAAAAAGCGCAGGCATTAAACCTGCGCTTTTTCATTGAGTTTAAATCAATTAAAGTTGCATGTTATTCGCGTCCAAAACGCAATCGTCCCCAATTACTGCGCGCAATTTTCATATTTTCCGCAGTCTGGGGATAATACGTCGTTTTATCAACAAAGCCGCGATCTTTGTCGTGATAAAAAACCTGTCGAACGGCAATATACTTTTTCGTCAAATAAACGTCGTCCGCGTCTTTCACGGAAATTTTTCTGTTCTTTTTTATCATAGATTAGCTCCTTATTTATCAAGAATCTAAAAATATTTCAATTAAATCAATCTATATACTTGTATTATAATATAGAATATTCTATATGTCAAGTAAAAAGATAGAAAATTGTATATAATGTAGTGATGTGAAATAATTTTAGTGAAATTTTGAAGGACTTTTTAATTGAAAGAAACTTAACGCAGGTAGCTTTTGCAAAAATGATAGGGGTAAAGCAAAGCCAAGTGAGCGAGTGGTTAAAAGGAAAGGCGAAACCAGGTTACGATATATTAAAAAGCATGGCGCTTGCTTTTAATATTTCGGCGGATTATTTTTTGGGGATAACAGAATATTAAAAGATAGGAGATAGGTGTAAATCCTATCTTTTTTGTTGCGTTAATTGGGGTATCATCTTTCCCGATAAAGTATAAAAAGAACAGGACACCGTTTGATGTCCTGTTTTTTGGTGACCTTATCGGGACTCGAACCCGAGTTTGCGCCGTGAGAGGGCGCCGTCCTAACCGCTAGACGATAAGGCCATTGGCTCTATTTCGATATTGCTTATGTAGTATAGCATATTTTTGACCGAATATCAACTGTTTTTGTGGCGTTACATAAAAATCACGCGAAAAAATCTGCTACGTGTCCCTGCTTTGCATACTATTGAAAAAAATTATAAGAAATAAGTAAAAAACGAATAAAAAGAATGAAAAAGAATATAGACAAACGAAAAAAAATTTGCTATAATGTATAAAATCCTATAAAAAAGACGGATAAAACAACAAGGAGTATCCATTATGAAATTAAAAAAATACGCTGGCAATCCGATATTGAAACCCAATCCCGAAAATCAGTGGGAAGAACGTTGCGTGCTTAATCCCGCTGTCGTTTACGACGATAAAAACGAAGAATTCGTCATGCTCTACCGCGCGGCAGGCAACGACGTTCGTCATCAGATTAAGCTTGGTTTGGCGACGAGTAAAGACGGGATCCATTTCGTCCGTCAGAGCGATAAACCCGCGTTCGAGGCAGGGCATGCAGAACCCGACGGCGGTTGTGTGGAAGATCCGCGCCTTATGAAAATAGGGGATATGTATTATATGACGTACGCGGCGCGCGCGTATGCGCCGGGGCAATATTGGCTCGTCGAATATATTGAAGGGGTATCCAAAGCGCCTACGTACATGGACGAAACGGACGTTTGTGGGGAAGAACTTCCCGCGTTTGCAAAGGACAATATTACCGTTACCTATCTTGCGGCGACGAAAGATTTTAAGGTGTTTAAAAAATTTGGGCGCATTACCGAAGCGACCGTTGACGCTCGCGACGTGTATTTGTTCCCTGAAAAAGTGGGCGGTAAATACGTTATGGTATCCCGTCCGAAATTCAAAAATGCAGGCGTGAAAATGCCTTCTATTTGGATTTCCTTCGGTGACGATCTTATCGAATATGACAAGCCCGAACTCCTTATGACAGGCGAACAATGGTGGGAAACGCAGCGTATGGGCGGCGGCACGCCTCCGATTAAGACGGATAAAGGTTGGTTTATGCTCTATCATGGCGTAGACGATAAGGGTGTGTACCGTGTCGGCGCGGTCATGATGGATCTCAACGATCCCAGAAAGATTATCGCGCGTACGAAAGATTTCTTGATGGAGCCCGAACACGATTACGAAACTTGCGGTATTTACGAAGGTTGCGTATTCCCGACTGGTACGGTTGTAAAGGACGGAACGCTGTACGTATATTATGGCACGGCAGATACCTATATCGGTTTGGCGACAGCGGATTTTGACGAGCTTGTCAACTATCTTATGACCGAGTGCAAAATTTAAAAATTTTTTAGGAGAGTAATAAAAATGCGTTCTTATCAATACATAGCGGATTTTGAAAAACTCGGTTTCGGTTTGTTTGTACACTTTGGTCTGTACAGCGTGCAGGGCGAAGGGGAATGGTATTTGACGGCAAACCCGAATGCTGATAGAGAAAATTATTATAAGCATACGGAACGGTTTAACGTGGCAAAAAATTGGGCGAGAGATCTCGTATCCACGGCGAAAAAGGCGGGATGTAAATATATCACGCTGACAACGCGCCATCACGACGGTTTCTCGCTGTACGATACCTGCGGTTTAAACGAATTTGACGCGCCGCATTCGGCATGTAAACGCGATCTTGTGCGTGAGTTTGTAGACGAATGTAACAAGCATGGAATCGTTCCGTTCTTCTATCATACGTTGCTTGATTGGTGGCAAAAAGATTACAACAACGATTTCTCGAAATATATTGATTACCTTATTAAGAGTGTGGAAATTCTCTGCACGAACTACGGCAAGATAGGCGGTTTGTGGTTTGACGGTTTCTGGGATAAACCCAACGCGGATTGGCAGTTCGACCGTTTGTACGCAACGATTAGAAAGCATCAGCCCAGCGCGATGATTATCAATAATACCGGTTTGAGCGCGCTTGGAAAGGTTAGCCATCCCGAAATCGACAGCGTTACTTTCGAGCGTGGAAATCCTTGTTTTGTAGATAATTCCGACCGTCCTCGTGCAGGGGAAATGTGCGAAGTTATCAACGACCATTGGGGATATGCGAAAAACGATATTTCTTTCAAATCGGCAAAACAGCTTTTGGACACGTTGATCACCTGTCGCAAATTCAATTGCAATCTACTGCTTAACGCAGGCCCGCGCGCAAATGGTTTGCTCACAGCTCTTGATAAGAATATTTTGGAGAGTATAGGGTATTGGATTAAGGCGAACAGAAAGTTTATTTACAACGTAAAATCCTGCGACGTTACGGCGGAAAACGCAGTCGTTATGAAAGACGATAAATATTATTATGCGATTATTTCCAACGTTCCCATGAGCGCTGATCCCAACGTGGCAAAAGCAAGCGAAAAGAGAGTGGTTACCGTAAATACGTCTAAGAAAATAAAAGGCGCAATTTGGTTGGATACCGGAGAAAAAGTCGTTTTAGAAAGCAAAAATTCCTTTATTCCTAGAGCGTTTACGTACGGTAACAGCCTGTATATGCGCGTCGCAAGATTTACCCTTTAATGGAGTATAGATAGAGTACTATGGACAATAATAAACGGGTAAAATACGCCTGTTATACGGTAAATATTTCAATGGCAATTGTGGGGAATTTATCCCCACTTTTGTTCATTACGTTGCAAGGTTTATACGATATTTCGTACACGCTGTTGGGGCTTTTGGTTTTGATCAATTTTTCCACGCAGCTTTTGGTGGATTTGATCTTCTCGTTTTTCTCGCACCGTTTCAATATTCCCGCGGCGGTCAAAGCTACGCCAATTTTGACGATTATCGGGTTGCTGATTTATGCATTGTTCCCGTTTGCGTTTGAAAATCACGTGTACGTGGGGCTAGTAATCGGCACGATTATTTTCTCGGCGGCAAGTGGGTTTAGCGAAGTCTTGATCAGCCCCGTAATCGCGGCTCTGCCCGCAAAAAATCCCGAACGCGAAATGAGTAAATTGCACTCTATTTACGCATGGGGCGTGGTGGGGGTAGTGCTGTTTGCGACGGTGTTCCTGCTGGTCTTCGGCAAGGAAAGCTGGCAATGGTTGTCGCTGATTTTAATTATCATACCGTTGCTTTCGGCTGTGCTCTTTTTCAGCGCAAAATTGCCTACGTTAGAAACGCCCGAACGCGCGTCGGGTGCATTGAAGTTCTTTAAAAACAAACAACTTTGGATTTGCTTTTTGGCGATCTTTTTGGGCGGCGCGGCAGAGTGTACCATGGCGCAATGGTGTTCGGGGTATTTAGAGCAGGCGCTCGGCATAAAAAAAGTGTGGGGGGACGTGTTCGGTGTAGCTGTCTTTTCCATGACTTTGGGCTTAGGGCGGTCGCTGTATGCCAAGATCGGTAAAAACATTGGCAAAGTTTTGTTTTTGGGCGGTATCGGCGCGACGGTTTGTTATGCAACGGCGATTTTGTCGCCGTATGCGGTATTGGGCTTGGTTGCGTGCGCATTGACGGGTTTTTGCGTGTCGATGCTTTGGCCTGGTAGCTTGGTGGTGGCGTCGGACAGATTCCCTACGGGCGGCGTGTTCATCTACGCAATGATGGCGGCAGGCGGCGATTTCGGCGCGGCGGTTGCTCCGCAAATAGTGGGGGTTCTCACAAGTCGGAGGCCAAGCGGTCTTAGGAAGAC
>JAZSJN010000178.1:0-5209 GCA_045534315.1 Candidatus Scatosoma sp. | reverse complement strand
CCTGCTTGCCGCTCTGATACTAAAACCGCCCCGCAAACCTCCGTATGAAACAGACGATTAACACTCTTGTCTATCCCCTAAAAATCTCCGTTCATCTGCGGAGATTTTTCTATCTCTCCCCTCTTCCACAAATTGATTGATTTTGCGAAATATTTCCAAATTTTTAAACTTTTCGTCGTACACTTTTTGGGTGATGCCAGCATAATAGAGCATCGCGCCAATCTTGTCCGCCAAACGGCTCTGCCGACGGAAATACATACGCTCGCTGCAACCCGCTTCGCCGCCTTGACGTTTTTCGGCTTGTCCATTCAGAAAATCACGCAGCTTTTTCGTCTTTCCAAAATAACGAATATCGATCAGTGTCCGTTCTTCTTCCGTCAATTTACTAAGTACGCCCTCCACGGTATTTTTCAACCATTCCAATCTGTGTTTTTCGATAATTTCCCCCGCAAGGTACTCGGCTAAACACTCCGTCGTTAAATTACTATCATACGACAGCACCGCTTTATTGCGAATATGTACGGCATAATCCTCACTCACCGTTTTTAGCAGCGGATAGGCATACAACACCGCTTTTACGTAATTTTCCAAAATCCAATCACCCCCACGACAATCCACATTGTCCATTATTTTTTACTATTTTCTAAACGCGAAAGCGTTTCTAAGTTTTTCCTATCCTCTCTCGACAGCTTGTGCGGAAAGGTCGCGCTTATTATCCCACCACCCCCCATTTTCGCAAGAGGGCACTGCCATGTTTTTACGCAAAATCCGAACATTTGTTCGTGTTTTTGGACAAGTATACCACATAAAATAAGACAACAGTATGCCGATTAAAGAAACTTTTTGGCTATTTTTAGAAAATTTTTCTTATTTCTTTCTTTTTTGTTTAGATTTTTCAGGCGCGACAATCCCTTTTTTGTCGTTGCGAGCCGCAGCCGTAACGATCTCGAATTCTTGCCTACCGCAATGCTTTAAAAAAACATTCGCAATAACCCTTGCTTTTTTTTCAAAACAGTGCTATAATAATTCTGTATGAGAAAAATGGCGAAGACAACTGCATTATTGCTTTCGCTTACCGCGTTCGTTACCACGTTTGCGGCGGTTGATCTTGTCCAAAAAACAAATGCTGTACAAACAACGTACGCCCAAACCGCCACGCAATACGCAGCAAATGAAACGACGCTCATTGCCCCTGACAGCTATCAGCAATATCTGTCTTTGACCAATCCTATGGACGTTGCGCTAACAGACGACTACATGGCGATTGCGGACAACAATTTGATTTACGTATACGACGTGCAAAAGGACGAATATCGCAAGTACGAACATACGCGTAACCAAGATCCCACCAAAGACAACATTATGGAGCTGCAATTTTATGGGGACGATCAGCTCTACTTTTTAGACGGCAGATATTTATATTTACTCGATCCTGAAACCATGCAGGCAAGCTACGTTTCGATCACAGACGGCCACCCTTTCTACTGCTCTTCTTTCTTGCTCGTAGACGGCATCTTGTATTATACGGATGTAAAAGCACAACCGTCCGTTTCGTATATTTCTTTAAACGGCGCGAAAGCCGCCACACTTGCCACCGTTGACGGCAACCCCACCATCGCTTTTTGGAACGGCGAACTCTATTACACCGACGCGGGAAATCACCTTTATAAAATCGATCCCAAAGTAGGCGGTAAAGGCGACCCTATTGCCTTTTTTCAAGACGATTTGGTGTCCATGCAAATTCAGGACAATCTTCTGCTTTGCAGCACGCTTTCCGGCGATTTCTATGCCTATAATCTTGCGGAAATTGCCACCGTGCATAACGCGGCGGAAGTTACCCCGTTGGCGCATTATCAAGGCAACTACGCCGCACTTTCATTACTCGGCGATTACGCGTACGTTGTCAATGGCACTTCCCTTTGCCAATACGCCTTAAAAGCTTCGTCTTTTACGGAGTTTGAGATCTGTAATACTTCGGACAGCGTCCACCGTTTTAACGGAGCAACGGAAACTCTGCTTTTAAACGATCAATTGTTTATCGCGGACAACGGGAACCAGCGCATTTCGGTATACGACGTTAAAAACGACAAATTTTCACATCCAATCAAAACAACTTTCTCTCCGAAATATCTTGCAGGCGACGAAAACACCCTGCTTGCGGCAGACAATACACAGGCAGTTTTATACAATTTAACAAAAGAAAATTACGGACAAGTTCTTGCAACTTTTAACAAATTCAACGGCTCACTGATCGGCGCGGTAAACGTATACGGAAAATATTACTTCACCACCGACGAAAATTATTATTATGCCGCTACGGCAGCGGCAAATGAAAACGGCGAAACCGTTTGGTCGATCCGCGAAAGCAAGAAATCGTCCACCCGCCGCGCGAAACTCCTTACCACAGACGCTTATGGGTATCTGTACGTAGCGGGCGGCAACAACGCGTATAACGTATATCGTTTCAGCGAAGAAAGCTTTCTTAACCCCGAAGATTTGGACGGCGAACGATTGCCTAACGTCACTCTGTCCACAGACACGGAAAAATTCATGATCGATTACGACGGCGGCGTGTACGCTTTGGTAGATGGTAAACTGCAAAAAAACACCCAAACCAAGCCGTATGCCTTAAACGCACCGCTGGTATACAGCGAAACGGCAACGATACACTCTTTCGCATTCGGCATCGAAGACAACGTCGCGTACGTTCTATACGACGAAAATTATTTAGTAAAAACGACTTTACTCGACTTGCCAACAGTAAAAAACATCCCCGTAAACAACGTGGATGCCGACATTTTTAACAACCAACCGACAACAGCCGAGCTCGTACGCTTACGCGAAAGAGCTATGCTGATTGATTTTAACCTTGCAGAACTTACGGGCGCAAACGTTTTCCCTTATCTTAATTACAGCCGCCACGAAACCACTTTAACGGCGCTAAAAATCGGGACGACGGCTAACGGCAAGCACACGATTCTCGTCTTCTACGATACAGACGCGCGCGCTTACCGCAGTTGCCTTGCTTTGACGAGTGATTGTTTCGACCTAACCGACGAAGAAAAGGAAATCTATTGTAAAACCTATTCTCAGCCGAAAATTATGTACACGAGCAACCAAATCCCCGTCTATAAATTCCCACACCTTTCGGGCTTACCGACGGTAACGACGCTCGCGCGGAATACAAAAATCGAAACGCTCGGCGAGATCAATAATTTAGACTATTCCTATTATCTTGTCCGCTATACGGACGAACAAAACGTTTCGCATACGGGGTACGCACCCAAAGCGTTCGTGCTCGAATTTAACCCGACGCCCTCCACCCCTGAAACGGAAACGTACGGCGCAACGGAATCGGACAACGACGCCACACGCAAACTCGTCGCTCTTTTGCTCGGCAGCGCGGCAATTTTAATTTTGACGGACGTGCTGATTTTCCGCGCCATGCGCAAGAAAAAAGACGACTAACGCGGAGAGACTCCGTTGCCATGTCTTACTATCTTGCCGCTCGTGCGTTTAATATCCCCGCATTGGTTTGAGCACGTAGTAGACCGCATTTTTGTCGTTGCACAATAAACCTACGACATTATTCATTATTCTAAACAAGGAGGAACAATTCTATGACTGACAGTTATCCAAGTCCTAGCGTAGACCCGCTAAGTACGATTGCCGTTGCGGATCGTTTCTTCTTGCATCCGCACAGATAACCCTACTTTCGAGAATACGCTACCTTACGATTGAACCAAACCTTAAATTTACGGAGGTAGAGTATTATGGAAAAAGAAATTTTTAACCTTATTGATACGTTTTTAACAAACAGGGATTTCACCGCCGCCGCACAGCAGTTACGCGACTGTTCGACGGAAGAAACGGCGCAATTCCTTAAATCTTTGGACGAAGAAACGCTGATCCCCCTTTGTCGGGAGCTGGACAGCGAAGTAATGGCAGAAGTATTGCTGTTATTAGATCCGTCCTTACAGGAAAGCATTATCAGCGGCTTGCGCGACGACGAGCTAGAAGCGGTCATGGACGAAATGTCCGTAGACGACACCGTCGATATTATCGAAGACATGCCGCAGGAAATCGTGCGCCGTATTGCCGAGCTGGACGAAATCTTAATCCTGCTTGAAGAGCGTAATTACGCCGTTTTAAAGCCCCTGCTTTCGTCCATGAACGCCATCGACCTTGCGGAAGTCTTTGAAGAAACGGAGCGCGACGCCGATCTTTTGATCTTGTTCCGTATTTTGCCAAAAGATTTGGCGGCGGAAACTTTCGTCGAAATGGACAGCGACGTAAAGGAAAAACTCATCCATAAATTAAATGACCGCGAACTGAAAGCGGTCATGGACGAACTGTTCTTGGACGACGCCGTGGACCTTATCGAAGAAATGCCCGCATCCGTCGTAAAGCGTGTTTTGGCGCAAAGCGACAGCGAAACGCGCGCCTATATCAACGAGCTCTTAAAATACCCGAAAGACAGCGCGGGTAGTATCATGACGATCGAGTTCGTTTCCCTGTTCCCTACCATGACGGTAGACGACGCCTTCGAACGCATCCGCCGTACGGCAATTGACAAGGAAACGATCTATACCTGTTACGTTACCGATCCCACAAATAAAATTCTTGGTTTGGTAACGGCAAAGGATTTGATGCTTGCCCCTAAAAACGCCTTTATCGCGGACATCATGCAGGAAAACGTAATCTACGCTTACACCGAAGACGACAAAGAAGCGGTGGCGCGGAAGATTTCCGATTACGGTTTCTTGGCTCTGCCGATCGTCGACCGCGAAATGCGCCTTGTCGGTATCGTTACCGTCGACGACGCAATGGACGTCTTGCAGGAAGAAAACACCGAAGATATCGCGAAGATGGCAGCTATGGCGCCGACCGATAAACCCTATTTAAAAACGGGCGTATTCAGCCTGTGGCGCAGCCGTGTCCTTTGGCTGATGATCTTGTTGATCACGTCTTCTTTCACGGCGTTGATTTTGAACGGCTACGAAGCGAAACTCTTCCCCTGTCTGGTGGCGTGCGTACCTATGATCATGGGTACGGGCGGTAACTCCGGCTCGCAAGCGTCGGTAACCGTGATCCGCGCCCTTTCGCTCGGCGAAATCGAAACGCGGGACGTAGGCAAAGTCATTTGGAAAGAACTGCGTACGGCATTTTTACTTGGGCTCACCCTTGCCGCAGTCTGCTTTGCAAAGCA